>CAZTDC010000226.1:0-5652 GCA_964612165.1 uncultured Salinivenus sp. | reverse complement strand
TCGAGATCTCGATCCAGCTCGGCGTGGCCGACGCCATCGCCGACGTGGTGCAGACTGGCCGCACGATCGATGAGGCGGGCCTCGAGACGACCGGGGATCCCATTCTCCATTCTCAGGCGATTCTCGTCGCGCAAAATGAGGAGACGGCCCAGAGTGAAAAGGCCCAGCGCTTCGCCGAGCGGGTGAAGGGCATCATCGTCGCGCGGGAGTACGTGGTCGTGGAGTACGACCTGCCGGAGGAGCGCCTGCCGGAGGCGCGCGAGATCACGCCCGGGATCGAGTCGCCCACCGTCTCGCCCCTGAGCAAGGAGGGCTGGGTGGCCGTGAAGGCCATGGTCCAGCGCAACGACGTGAATGAGATCATGGACGACCTGACCGAGATCGGCGCCCGGGGCATCATCATTACCGGCATTCGCACGTGTCGGATCTGATTGTGTCTGGACGGATGGAAGTGGGAAGGCATGAACGACGTCAACCACTTCCCTCCGTCCACCCGTCTACACTTCCATACTTCCAACGGGTATGCGTCTTGCCGATCTGCTGCGGCTGGCCTGGGACAACCTGTGGCGCAATCGCACCCGCAGCCTGCTGACGGGCGTGGGCGTGGCGATCGGCGTGGCGGCGCTTCTCACGCTGCTGGCCTACGGGTCGGGCCTCGAGCAAAATGCCCAGCGGGAGTTCGACGCGCTCAAGCTCCAGAACACGTTTCGGGTGACGTCCCATTCCATCCCGGCGATGACCGGATCAGGGCGACCGGGTGCCCGAACGACGGACTCGTCCCGGTCCGGGAGTGAACGGGTACCCCTCACGGACAGTCTCATTGGCGAAATCGAGGCGCTCGACGGCGTTCTCGCCGCCTATCCGGAGATGCAATTTCCCGCCAAGCTGCGAAGCGATGCGCGCACGCTGGTCGTGACGGCCGAGGGCATCCCCATGGCCTTTCAAGAAATCGCCTCCTACCAGCCCCGCCACGGCGATTTCTTTGCGAGTCCGGCGGAGGAGGCGGTCCTCATCAGTCCGTCAATGGCCGAGCGGCTCGGCTACCAACCGGTTGAGGCAGCGGTCGGCGACACGCTCGACCTCATTACGGCCTCGCTCAACTTCTACAAGCTGCGAAAGATGTCCGATCTCTTCAGTGGCGGCTTGCGCACGTTGCCGATGGGACAGCGGCAGTATCCGGTACGGGTCGCCGGGGTGATCGACGAGTCCCAGCAGCCGCTCTCGGGCCTTCTCCGTGTGCTGCTGCCGATGGAGTTTGGGCGAGGGCTCAGCAAAGTCCCGTTCTTTTCCACGGCCGATCTTCTGTTTCGGCATTCGAAGACGCAGGAAGGTTATTCTGCCGTTCGGGTTCAGCTCACCGACACCGCCGACGAGACCGCCGTGCGGCAATCCCTCCAGGACATGGGCGTCTACGTCGCCAGCTTCCGCGAGCAGTTCCAGCGTCTGGAGACCCTTTTCCTGATTTTGGACGTCGCGCTCGGGATCATCGGCACGATCGCCCTCCTCGTGGCCGTCATCGGCATCGCCAACACGGTGATGATGAACGTGCGGGAGCGCACCCGCGAGATTGGGATCATGATGGCCATTGGGGGCGATGCCCGCGACCTGCAGCGCTTGTTCGTGGTGGAGAGTGCGGCCCTCGGTGCGCTGGGCGGGGCCATCGGGCTTGTCGTGGGTGGCCTGCTCGTGACGGGGCTCGATTGGGGCGTCAATCTCTACCTCGATTCGCTGGGCGTCCCGCCCGTCACAGTGCTCGACACCTCCCTTCTCGCTGCGCTCGCGATCTGGACGGGAGCCGTTCTGGTGAGCCTGCTTGCCGGCGTCGTTCCGGCCCGCCGCGCAGCCCGCATCGAACCGGCCGAGGCGCTGCGAGCACAGTAGGCATTCCTGACAAGAGGGGCTTCCGGGCCGCGTTTCGTATTGCGTCGATCGCACTGCCATCCCAGATGTGCGATACGCAATACGAAATAGTTCTACTCTCCCACCCGATCGAGCAACTGGCCGCTGAGGCGCAGAAGCTCCACCTCGGCCCGTTTGGCCTCGAACTGGGCGGTGAGAAGCCGGCTCTCGGCCTCAATGAACTGTTCCTGCACCTCCCGCAGCTCCACGCTCGTGATGGTGCCGAGCTCAAACTGCTGAAGGGCCACGTCAACGTTGGCCTGTACGGCGGCAAGGTTCTGTCGCTCCAGGTCGACGAGCCGAAGACGGTTCTGATAGCGTTCGTAGGCGCTCGTGAGCTCGGTGCGGAGACGGGACCGAACGTCCTCGACGGCCAGTCGGGCGTTCGTGGCCCGAATCTCGGCATTCTGGGTGCGGCGCCAGCGGTTCAGGCCGTCGAAGAGGTCGAACGAGAGGGAGATGCCGTAGGAGAGGTCCGTGCTGGTGCTCTCCTGCAGAAAGCCGCTCTCGGCGTCGAGCTGAGAGTAGCCGAGACCCGCGGTGAGGTCGACAGTGGGGAAAAAGTCGGCACGCTCTTCTCGAATCGCGGCCTCCGCTGCGCGAAGTGCCTTGCGCGCCTGCGAGAGGGCCGGACTCTGCTGGAACGCCGCTCCCTGCAGGTCGGCGTATCCCAGACTTGTATCCACCTCAATCGTCGCTGAAACGGCGTAGCGGGTCGTCGCCTCCTCCGACCGTCCCAGCAGCCGATTGAGGCGGCTTTTGGCGTTGGCCAGCTCCGTCTCCTGCCGCAGTACCGCGGCCGAGTCGGCGTTCAGGTCGACCTTGGCCCGGCGCACCTCCAGGTCGGACGCGGAGCCGACCTCGCGCTGCACCTCCACGATGCGCAGGCGCTCCCGCGAGATCGACACGGCCTCGCGCAGCACCTCCAGTTGCTGTTGCCGCCGCGCCACGTCGTAGTAGGTGTCGATCACGTCGGCGGTGAGCGATTCGATTTGCTCCTCCGTGGCGGCCGCCTGCCGGTCGCGCTCGGCACCGAGGCGGTCGTAGGTGGCAAACGGGCGCAGGCCGTCAAAGACCGTCCACCGGAGGTCGGCCCCGGCGTTGGTCCGTGTCGACTTGGCCCCGTCGGTGCTTTGCGTCTGTCCGCCCAGAAAGGTCTGGTCGGACGAGGAGATCGTCTCCGAGTAGCCGGCCCGGCCCGTCAGCGTGGGGAGGAACCCGGCATTTCCGATGGAGGCGTTGTTTTCAGCGATGTCCACCTCGCGTCGCGCAATCTGGGCCCGAAGGTTGCCGCCGAGCGCCCGCTGAACGGCGTCGTCGAGGCGGAGGGTATCGGATGGAGAAGACGGCTGGGCATGGAGAGAGGAGGGCCCGAAAATAATCCCGCCGAGAAGCGATAGGAGCAAGGCCAGACGAACGAAGTCGCTCATCAGGGGAAGAAAAATACAGGGAAAAGGAAGTAGAACGGACCATGATACGTGAGGCGTGAGGCTACTTTTCTGCTTTCGTTCACGCAGCCCCCCGCTTCACGTATCACGCTTCACGAATCACGAGCTAGATAGAAGGCCGACTACGGAGAGGAAGTCTTCTGTTGCTGCGGCGCCACTTCCTCGTCCGGCAAACCATCCCCGACCGCCTCCCCGTCGCCCCCGACCAGCACCGGCCCGGCGTCCTCGCTCGTGAGGTAGGTGTACGTGGCCGGGATGACGTAGAGCGCCAGCACGGTGCCCACCAGGAGCCCGCCGATGACGGCCACCCCCATCGGAATGCGGCTCTGTGCCCCCGCCCCTAGCGCCAGGGCGATGGGCAACACGCCGAGGACCGTGGAGAGCGCGGTCATGAGGATGGGGCGGAAGCGCACCGCCGCGGCGTCTTCGATGGCCTCGCGAATCGAGAGCCCGGCGGCCTTGCGCTGATTCGCAAACTCGACGATGAGGATGCCGTTCTTCGCCACCAGTCCAATCAGCATGATCATCCCAATCTGGCTGAAGATGTTGAGCGACTGGTTGAAGTACCAGAGGAACAGCATCGCCCCCGCCAGCGCCAGCGGCACGGTGAACAGAATAATGAGCGGATCGCGAAAGCTCTCGAACTGGGCGGCCAGCACCAGGTAGATCAGGAGGAGCGCCAGGCCGAACACGTACAGCAACTGGTTGGAGGTTTCCTGGAAATCGCGCGACTGGCCCGTGAGGGTTGTCGTGAACGATGGGCCAAGGACGTCCTCGGCCACGCGGTCCATCGCGTTGATGCCGTCCTCAATGGTGTTGCCGGGGGCAGGGCGCCCGCTCACCGTCGCCGACATGTAGCGATTGAAGCGGAAAATCTGGGGCGGGGTGGCGGCCTCGCTTACCGACACGAGGTTGTCGAGGGGCACTGGCTCGCCGCTCGCCGAGCGGACGTAGAGGCTCGTCAGGTCGAGCGGGTCGTTGCGGTTTTCGTCGTCGACGGAGGCAATGATCTCGCGCTGCTCCCCGTCCCGCACGAAGAACCCGACGCGCTGCTCCGCCAGGGCCAGCTGCAGGGTCTGGGCCACGTCGAGCGGCGAGACGCCGATGTTGTCGGCCTTGTCCCGGTCGATGTCCACCTGCAGCTCCGGCTTGTTGAACTTTAGGTCCACGTCCACGAAGGCCAGCTCGTCCTGCTGCCGCGCCTGTTCCAGGAACGTGGGCAGCACCTCGCGGAGGTCGTCCACACTCGCGGATTGGAGCACGTACTGCACGGGCAGTCCCCGACTGAACCCAACCGAGATCGTCGGCTCCTGCGAGACGTAGGTGCGCGCGCCGCTCAGCTTCCCGAAGGCCGCCTGCAAACTGTCGGCGTATTCCATCTGCGACAGATCCCGCTCCGACGGCGGCACGAGGCGCGCAAACATGAATGCGGAGTTCACCGAGCTCGAGGCCCCAAACCCCGGTGAGGTGACCGAGATGACCGATTCCTGGTGGTTCTTCGGGATGGTCCCGTTCACCGTGTCGTACATCTTGTCGACGTACTGGTCCATGTACTCGTAGGTCGCCCCCTCCCGGGCCGTCGAGAAGATGCGAAGCAGACTCCGGTCCTCCAACGGCGCTAGCTCCTGCGGCAGCGTAAAGTGGAAGGTGCCGATGAGAACGGCACAGATGGCCATGACGACGAACGCCATCCAGCGGTGCTCCATGAAGGACTGAAGGGACCGGCGGTAGGCGTCGGTAAGCGACTCAAAGAAGGGCTCGGTCTTTCGGTAGATCCACGGCTTCCGGTCGCGCTGCTTCAGCAGGCGCGTGGAGAGCATCGGAGTGAGGGTGAGCGCGACGAACGACGAGATGGCCACCGCCGACGCGATCACGAGCCCAAACTCGGCGAAGAGCTGGCCGGTGAGCCCCCCCATGAAGATGATGGGCGCAAAGATGATGACCAGCGAGATCGACGTGGCCACGACGGCAAAAAAGATTTCCCGCGTTCCCTCCAGGCCGGCCGTGATGAGGTCTTTTCCCTCCTCGATCTTCGAATAGATGTTCTCCAGCACCACAATCGCGTCGTCCACGACGAGGCCGATGGCCAACACGAGCGCGAGGAGCGTGAGGACGTTGATCGAGAAGCCCATCGCGTACATCACGAAGAACGACCCGATCAGGGCAATGGGCACCACGATGAGGGGAATCAGCGTGGACCGCCAGTCGCGCAGGAAGAGAAAGATGATGAGGACGACGAGGAGGAACGCAATGAAGATCGTCTGCTGCACCTCGCTGATGCTGTCGCGGATCGGCTCGGTGTTGT
>CAZTDC010000225.1:0-5669 GCA_964612165.1 uncultured Salinivenus sp. | reverse complement strand
AAGGCCTCAATCGTCTCGATACGCGGTCCTATAAGAAAACCGGCCACATGCCCATTCGGTCGTACGGGAAAACCGATGGTTTCCTGGGCGTCGAAGCTTCGTTTCACGCCGTCCACGAGACTGCTGAGGGGAAGCTCTGGTTCGGGACGGCCAACGGGGCCACCCGCTACAACCCCTCCGAAGATCGCATCAACACGGCCAAGCCTCGCCCTCGCGTCACGAACGTTCGTCTCTTCTCGCAAAAGCAGGACTGGTCTCGCTACGCAGAGGGAATCTCTCCGTGGGAACAGCTTCCGGCAGGGCTTTCGCTCCCGCACGACAAGAACCACCTCATCTTTCGCTTCGTCGGCCTCAGCTACACCGCCTCCGACCAGGTGAAGTACCAGTATCAGCTGGAGGGCTTCGACGAGCAGTGGTCGCCCATCACGAAACAGCGACGGGCCACCTACTCCAACATCCCACCGGGCTCGTACACCTTTCGGGTCAAAGCCGCCAACAACGACGGGGTGTGGAACGAGACGGCGACGACGTACACGTTCACCATTTCTCCTCCCTTCTGGCAAACGACCTGGTTCTACGTCCTCCTGGGACTGAGCCTCGTCGGTTTAGTGATCGGTCTCATTCGCTGGCGCACCCGGATCCTGGAAAAGCGCCAGCGTCGTCTCGAAGAACAGGTGGCCCAACGCACCGAGGAACTGGAGTCCACGAACGAGGAACTCGAAGAGGCACGAAAAGACGCCCTGCAGGCATCAAAGGCCAAAAGCGAGTTTCTGGCCAACATGAGCCACGAAATTCGAACACCGATGAACGGCGTCATTGGATTTGCCGACCTCCTCTCCGACACGGAGCTCGACGCCGAACAACGTCAGTTCGTGGAGGCCATCCAAAACAGTGGAGAGACGCTGCTCTCCATTATCGACGACATTCTCAATTTCTCGAAGCTGGAGGCCGGAGAAACCGAGCTGCACGAAGAGCCCGTCGACGTACAAACCTGCGTTGAGGAGGCGCTGGAGCCCCTCGCCACCACGGCGGCCGAGAAGAACATCGAGATGACGTACCTCATCGACCCGGCAGTGCCGTCGGTGATCCAGGCCGATGGAACCCGCCTCCACCAAATCCTCCTCAATTTGATCTCCAACGCGGTGAAGTTCACCGAAGGCGGCAAGGTGGTGTTGGAAGTCGACCGTGCGTCCGATTCGTCGTCCACGAGTGAGCCATACGAGCTGCACTTCCGCGTGCGGGACACCGGCATCGGCATCCCCGAGGAGAAGCGCGACCAGCTCTTCGAGTCGTTCAGCCAGATCGACTCTTCGCGAAGCCGGGAGTACAGGGGGACCGGGCTCGGCCTCTCGATCTCGAAGCGGCTTGTGGAAGCGATGGGCGGAGAAATGTGGGTCGAAAGCGAGGTAGGCGAAGGATCGACGTTTCACTTCACCATTCAGACGACCGAGGCCGAGCAGACAGCGGACGAGCCCCTTCTGCCCCCGGATGCCCAATCCGTGCTGACGGACACGCAGGCCCTCATTGCCGACGACAACGAAACGACCCGCCAGTTCTTGACCCAGCGAGTCGAGGCCGTCGGCGTGGACACGACGACACTCGCCACCGAAAATGCAGCCATCGAGGCCCTGGAAAAGCACTCCTACGACGTGGTGCTGCTGGACGCTGAGTTGGCCGAGTCGGAGGAAAGCGTCGTCGAGGAGCGCGTGTTCGACCCGTCAAATGAGGAGGCCCCCTCCCTGCTTCTGCTCGACCCCGGTCCCGCCCACACCCAGTCCTCGGACAGCGAACACGTACAGGCGCTCCGCAAGCCGGTCAAGCAGGCCCGTCTCTACGACGCCCTTCTCGACGTCCTTCAGGACTCGGAGCAGGCCGATCCCCACGACGAGCCCGAAGAGCAGTGCCCTGAGGCATCCTCCCTTCGCGTTCTTCTGGCCGAGGACGACGCCGTCAATCAGAAGATGACGACCCAGCTTCTGGCAAAGATGGGACACGAGGTCCATACCGTGTCCGATGGCGTTGAAGTACTGGACGCCGTCCGCGAGCAGACCTACGACGTGATTCTCATGGACGTGCAGATGCCGGAGATGGACGGGCTGGAGGCCACGCGCCGCCTCCGAGAAGAGTGGTCCTCCGAGGAGCAGCCCTACGTGGTGGCGCTCACCGCGTCCGTCATGGAAAGCGACCGGGAATCCTGCTGGGAGGCCGGCATGGACGCGTTTCTCAGTAAGCCGGTGCAGAGGGACGAGATCGCTCAGATGCTAGACGAACCGAGATTGAGCGGGCAAGAGTACTCCTGAGGAAACGAGTTTCTCCTGCCTGCTGCACTCTATGGCTCCATTGGGGCAGCGGCCCGGGCCACCGTGAGCACGTCTGCCAGTACGCCCGCCGCCGTCACCGACGGTCCCGCTCCCGGCCCACGGACGACGAGGGGCGCCTCCGCGTAGCGATCCGTCGTGATCTCAAACAGGTTGTCGGTTCCCTCTAACCGTCCAAACGCCACGTCGGTGGAGACACGCTGCACGCCCACGTCGATGCCGTCCGCCGAGAGACGCCCCATGTACTGGAGCACGGTGTTCTCGTCCCCCGCCGCCTGCGATCGCTCCCGCCACTGTGCGTCGACCGTGGTGAGCTGATTAAGGAAGGCCTCGTAAGACCGGTCGGCGAGGGCGCTCGGCACCAGCGACTCGACGTGCACATCCTTTCGTTCAACGCTGTAGCCCGCCGTCCGCGCCAGAATGAGAACCTTCCGCGCCACGTCTTCGCCGGAGAGGTCGTCACGCACGTCGGGCTCGGCGTAGCCGCGGTCGATGGCGGACTGGACGGCTTCACTGAAAGAGGTGCCGTTCCGCAACGCACTGAACAGAAATGTGAGGGTGCCAGAGACTGCCCCTCGGATCTGCCGGACTCGATCGCCGGAAGCGACGAGGTCCTGCACGGTCTGCACGACGGGCAGCCCGGCCCCGACCGTCGTCTCGTAGCGGTACTGCACGCCGGCCTCCGCCGCTGCGGCCTGCAGCCGGTCGAAGATCGCCTGCGAGCGGGTGTTGGCGAGCTTGCTCGGCGTGACGACGTGGATGCCTGCCCGTAAGAGCGTTTCGTACAGGTCGGCCACCCTGGAGCTGCCCGTGGCATCGACGAAGACGAGTGGACGGGGCGCGTCCTGCGTGAGCCGGTCTACGATCGTACCCCAGTCGAGCGCATCGCCCTCGGCGAGGCGGGACGGAACCGTCCGGGGCGACACTCCCGCGTCCGCCCACACGGCCCGACGGGAGGTGCAGGCCCCGACGAGACGAAGACCCGGCTCGGTCTCTGCCCGATCGTCGATCTGCCGCAGCAGGGCCGAGCCGACGGCCCCGACGCCTGCCACATACACGTGCATCGGTGAAGAGGAGCGGGGAGCCGTCCCAACAGCAGAATGAGCAGAGGGAGAAGAGGGAGAGTTCATGGAATGAGGAATTGTCGTGGTCGCAGTCTGTTGAGTCCGAAAAGAGGAAGCGTGGTTTCCCTCCCTCTCCAGCATTGAACAGGGGCCAAGCCTTACGAAATGCGCATGCCCAGAGCATCGGGGTGATGGGTGCTGTGAGGCCGTGCCTCCGCCCGGCACATCACGTCTCACAAATCCCTCTCAGAGAGTGCAGGAGGGAACTCAGGCCGCAGCGAAGGGCCGAACCTCAGCGCGCCACTCCTCCACAATCTCATTCAGGGCGTCGAGCTCGATGAGAAACGAGTCGTGTCCGTGGGGCGCGGAGAGCACCTCCAGCGTGGCCCGGGGCAGGTGCTCGGCCAGCTCGCGCTGTTCGGGGAGGGGGTAGAGCACGTCCGAATCGATGCCTACAACGAGAGTCGGCTGCTGGATGGATTCCAGCACGGACGCGTACTCGCCCCGATCGCGGGCCACGTCGTGGGTGTCCATTTGCTTTGTGAGGTGGACGTAGCAGTTGGGGTCGAAGCGACCGACGAGCTTGTTGCCCTGATGGCGCAGGTAGCTCTCCACCGCGTACGGCGTCTCGTTCTTCTCCGGCATCACGTCGCGGCCAAAGCGCCCGTCGAACGAGGACGGGGACCGATACGAGACCATCGCCATCATGCGGGCCGTGGCGAGGCCCTTGGTGGGCGGATCGTCCAGGGGATAGCGGCCGTCTCGCCACCTCGGATCGGCATAGATGGCCTGCCGCTGCGCCTCGCTCCACCCAATTTGCCAGGCCGTGTGTCGCCCACCGACGGCGAGCGGCACGAGCGACCGCACGAACGGGGCGCCCTCCTCGGTCGTCTCAAAGGCCCACTCGAGCACCTGCATACCCCCCATCGACCCCCCGATGGCACAGGCCATCTGCCGCACGCCGAGACGCTCCAGCGCGCGGCGGTGGAGGCGCACCGTGTCGCGGATCGTGAAGGCCGGGAAGTCGGCCCCGTAGGGGTCGCCGGTCGCTGGGTCGGGCGTCACCGGCGAGACGGAGCCGTACGGCGAGCCCGGCACGTTCAGGCACACCACGAAGTCGTCCGTCGGATCGAGCGCCCGGTCGGAGCCGAGGAGCCCCCCCCACCAGTCGGTCACGTCGGGGTCGCCGGTGAGGGCGTGGCACACGAGGACGGCGTTGTCCCCCGCCGCGTTGAGCGTACCCCACGTCTGGTACGCCACCGGCACCTCGCGCAGCGTCGTGCCGTTTTCGAGAGTGAATGTTGAAACGGTCAGCATCTGTGACATCGGCGGAGAACAGCAATGGACGCGTCGGCGCGAACAGTTATGTGATGCGTGAATCGTGATACGTGAGAAGACCGCTCTGCTGGTCATCACGCATCACGCTTCACGAATCACGCTTTGATTCACGCGGCAGTCGGCGAGGGCAACGACGCAAACGCCTGTTCGAAGTCGGCCTTAATGTCGTCGATGTGCTCGATGCCGACGGACACGCGCACCATGTCGGGCTCGACGCCGGAGGCCTTCTGCTCCTCCTCGGTCAGCTGCTGGTGGGTGGTGGAGGCGGGGTGGATGACGAGCGTCTTCGCGTCGCCCACGTTGGCGAGGTGGCTGGCCAGGTCCACGTTCTCGACGAACGCCTTGCCGCCGTCTGTGCCGCCCTTCACGCCGAAGGCGAGCACCGCGCCGTAGCCGTTCTCCAAGTAGCGGTTGGCGCGCTCGTGGTAGGGATGGTCCTCCAGGCCGGGGTAGCTCACCCACTCGACCGCGTCTTGCTCGCAGAGCCACGTCGCCAGTTCGAGTGCGTTGTCGCAGCTTCGCTGCACGCGCAGAGAGAGGGTCTCCAGCCCCTGTAGCAGGAGGAACGAGCCGAACGGATTCTGGGCCGGGCCAAAGTCGCGGAGGCCTTCCACCCGGGCGCGCATCGCGAAGGCCACGTTTGTGTCGAGCACGCCGTCCGGGCCGAACGTCTCCCAGAACTTGAGGCCGTGGTAGTTCGGGTTCGGCTCCGTGAACTCGGGGAAGCGGCCGTTGTCCCAGGGAAAGGTGCCGGCGTCGACGATGACGCCGCCGATGGTGGTGCCGTGGCCGCCGATCCACTTCGTGGCGCTGGCGGTGACGATGTCGGCGCCGTGCTCGATGGGCGCGCACAGGAAGCCCGCCGCGCCGAAGGTGTTGTCCACCACGAGGGGCACGCCGTGGTCGTGCGCAATGTCAGCGATCCGCTCGAAGTCGGGAATGTTGAAGC
>CAZTDC010000224.1:0-5693 GCA_964612165.1 uncultured Salinivenus sp. | reverse complement strand
GGCCTCGTCAACCGCGACGTACGCCGCCCCCGTGCTGAAGGGACCCGTTAGATCGTCGTCCCCCTCAAGAAGCTCAACCTGTCCCGTGAAGTTGCCGCCGTCCGGACTCAGAACCAGGACGTCGTTGGCACCAGGCACAAAGTCAGGATCCGAAGAGCTTCCGATATCCACATCGTCGGTAAGGCCGTCGACTTCACTAACACTAATTGGTGCATTGAACACGGCGTATACCGAAGCGATCTGACCGTTGTCCACGCTGCCAGAAGCAGCGTCTCCGCTCACGCTGAACTCAAGATCGTCCCCAATACTGGCCGGTGCCGATCCGCTGGACAGCGTAACCTCCGGTGCATTTCGGGCCGTCGGGCGCACGTTGTCGATGGTATTCGAGACGTTCGTCATTGACACGCCCGTCTGGCTATCATCCGGACTACTCCCCGTATCCGGATCATCGATCTCGACGTCGATTTGCGCATCCGAATCCCCCGGTGACACACCGTCGAGGCCACTCCCTGAGCCCACTGCATCCACACTGAAGGTCTCCGTAAAGATGACACCGTTCCCGGACCCGTCCCCGTTCGTTCCGGAGGTGTTGTCCTTACTTATTCCCTCAGTGGCACTGTACCCATAGGCAGAGAGGTCCGCCTCCACAAACGTGTTATTATTATTACTATTGGCGTCGTCGACATCGTCCGCCTCCACCGTGACGGTAAACTCCTCGCCAATGTTGGCATATCCGTTTCCGTCCTGGTCATCCAGCTCAAACGTCACCGACTGAATGCTGGGAGAGGTCTGTGCCGCGGCGGGACCCGCAACGCCAACCAGAAACACGAGTGCAAGGAGGGGAACTGCAAAACGTTTCAACATCGATACCATCGTGGTTGCTGACGAGAGATCGTCGGAGAGGGAGGAGGACATCTCAGACGTCGACATCATGGAGCGAGAGAACATCAAAGGGAAAAGAAGTCGGTCGCAAGAAAAAGAGAGGAGGACCGGCTTCCAGGAGGAAGCGGTTCCATCCTCAGAACTCACGGGAGGAGTTCTGGAAAAGTCCACGTTGAACATAGGCAGCATCGGCGCGCCCGTCATAGGTCAAAACAAATTGTTTTTTGTGGTTGATAATCAACCATACCGGCTCATCCCCGAGCCCATCCGTAGTTTCCGCTCTCCTGTGCCAATCGCCCCCCGCGCTGAGCCCCGACGCAGCTCCCGTTTCCGCCCCCTCGTGGGCTCTCTGCATCTGCCTGGCGGAGGGCCTGCCGCCTGCGACTGCGTGGATTTCGTGCAGAACGAGACCGCCGTTGGAGATCTTTTCCTTCCTGGGTAGCGCCGCTAGGGGGCTCATCTACGTAGAACGGAGGAAATACGTTAGAGCCACGCCTCCGAAAAACCCGGCAGTCATTTCTCACACGGGGATCCCAGAATCCCAGATGCGGAATCTCTTCGTTGCGGGCAGTGTCTTTCTTCAAAAGATCCTGGCGATCCAGCTCACCTGCGTCAAGGGCAGGACCGATGGGCCCCGAGTTCCGACTACTGTCGGGATGACGTGCTGATAGCGATTTTTCGGATGCTCAGAGGTAACCTCCTTTTGCGGAGCTACATAGAGGTTCGTCCCCCCGTCCCCACGTCCCTGCTGTAAGCAGCCGCCTCTGCACCGCTCGGTCGGGCCGTTCACAGTAAGGCCTTTCGCACGACTGCCCCCGCCCTGTCTTCTTGACAAACACGTAATCGCTCTGCTTTTCTCTCTTGACGGACCGAGTCGTTTCGTCTATAATTAAAACGAATCGCACGTGCTCGGTCGTGCGAGTGCGCACGCGATCCGGTTCGTGATATTTCTTCTCTTCCTGAGGCTGCATCGATCCTTCTCGCAGTGATGCGCTCAGGAACCGTCGAGGGAGGCAATGGGCCCTCATTTCACATTCCCCTCTTCCGTTTCAAGAGGTGCGCCCCATGATTCCGACCGACTCTATCCCCATCGACCCCATCGACGGCGATGCGGTCAACGACCTTTCCGCTGCGTCGAACGTGCTGATCTCTCCCTTCAACTATGACGACCTCGACGCGTGGCGCCACGCCGTGACCGAGGCGGCCAAGGCGCTTTTCGACGCCGATCTGGCGGTATTCAACCTGCCGCTGGGGGGCTCGGCCGACTTTTATTCCGAGAACATTGACCCGACGGCCCTCGAGGCCTACCCGAAGGCATTGACCCCCCTCGACGAGACCCATGACGTCTGGGAGCGGGCCGCCGCGATGGAGGTGGCCACCCGCAAGATGATTTGGGACGATCATCTCGACGACTACTATGAAAGCGATTACTACAACGAGCTCGTGCGGCCCCAGCGCGCCTTCCACGGACTCGTGATCAGCATGCCCATCGACGACGGGCCCGCCAGCGCCGACACCGTGGCGCAGCTGGTTCTTCACCACGACTCGCCGGACGCCCCCTCCTTCGACGAGCACGACCTGCTCCTGGGGCACTTGCTTCTTCCCGCCTTCCAGTCCGGAATCAAGTCTCGGTCGCTATTTTCCCGTCACCAGTCCGACTTTGCGAAGGTCATCGACTCGGTGAACCAGGGACTTCTTCTCTTTGACCGGACCGGCGAGGAGATCCATCGAAATCCCGCGCTCACCGAGATTTTGGACACCGACCCCGAGCGCGATCAGATCGAGGCGCGCCTGCACCAGGTGGCCCAGGCCCTCGTGCACCTGGGAGGCGACGGCGCCCCGACCTCTGAGCGAAGCCAGGGTGTTGAGGACACCGTCAAGACGCGAATGGACCAGTACCGGGTGAACGGGTCGTACCTCGGCCGGGCCCTGCTCAATCGCGACCGCGTCATTCTCGTGACCCTGGAGCGGTCCGGGCGGTCGCTTCCCTCCCCCCGGGCGCTCATGGATCGGTTTGACCTAACCCCGCAGGAGTCGCGGGTTGCGCGCCTGCTCGCGGAGCGGAAGACGAACGAAGAAATTGCGGAGACGCTCGTCATCAGCCCGCACACGGCCCGCGGGCACACCGAGAAGGTGCTATCGAAGCTCGGGGTGGAGTCGCGATTCGAGGTTCGCTCCGTGTTGCTCGGCACGCTCAACAACTCAAACGGCGCGCCCTTCGCCTGAAGTAGGGGGCCTGACACATCCCCCCCCGAGATCGCTCTTTGACCCGTACGGGCTCTTCGGTCTCCCTGCCCCCAGGACTCGAACATTCGCCGCGGGGCTCTGCTCGGAATGACGCGTCCCCGCGGGAACTGCTTGGGCCTGCACGAGGGCGGCGACATCGACTCGGCGGGGCCGTTCACGCCCGTTCGACCGGCTGGGAATGCATCGATTTGCTTTGACCCGCGTGGTCCTTATGTTTAGACGAGTTCGTAGCCGTCTTCAACCCTCTTGCGGCTGCCTCGAGACGGGAGCACGGGCCTTCCCCGGCACGAGTCTTTCGTTCCGACCGGATACGGAGGACCATGCCGCTCGGCAGGGGCCCGACCCGCTTCGGGCCCGCCGTCTCTCGATGCGACCCCGTCGAATCCCCTCCCACGACAATCCTTTTGAATCGGCTGTTCGTCGTCGGTCCCTATTCTCCTCCGCAGAACGCAACGATAAGGCGGCCTTCGCCCTCAACGGGCGGCTGCCTGCCGCCCGGGCCGTCGCCGCTTCCCGGCCTCAGCGGTAGCGTTCTGTTCTCAGCAACTCGCAGAATTACGACCACGGTCTCCTACCATGCAGATCACCTGTTGGGGTGTGCGGGGCTCCATTCCGGCCCCGGATCCAGAGAACGACCGTTACGGAGGCAATACGTCGTGCGTGACCGTTGAGGCCGAGGACCGCATCCTCATCATTGACGCCGGAACGGGCATCCGCCCACTCGGTCAAGAGCTGTTGGAGACGGAGAAGACGATCTACATTGTGCTGACCCACGTCCACAGCGATCACGTTGAGGGCTTTCCCTTCTTCAAGCCGCTCTTCGAGGAGGAACGCACCATCCACGTCGTCGACCACTGCTACGAGGGCACGTCCTGGTCGCTCCTGGAGCGATTCGACGGCTTTCACTTTCCGCTGACGCCCAGTCACATTCCCTCCACCGTTCACCGGGTTCAGGAAGACGGCATCGAGTACCTCAACGATCAGGGGTTCGACCTGTCGCGGCGCGCCGTCAATCACCCGGGTGGGGCCTACGGGTACCGCATTTCGCTCAATGGGCGCACAGTGGTCCACATTCCCGACAACGAAATCGATCCCCCGAGCCGGGCGGTCGCCCCGTTCGAGGATCTTGTGTCGTTCTGCGACGGGGCCGACGTGCTGGTGCACGACGCCCAATATCTCCGCGAGGACGTGCCCGAGAAGTCGGGATGGGGACACAGCATCCTGCGAGACGTCTGCCGGCTCGCAGAGGCAGCAGAGGTGGACCACCTGGTGCTCTTTCATCACGACCCCGAGCGGTCGGACGACGCCCTCGACGCGATGCAGGAGAAAGCGCGGGAGCGCCTCTCGTCGGACGGCATCGAGTGCACGGCCGCCTACGAGGGGCTCACCCTGTAAGAGCGGCGCCCCCGCACTTCCCCCAAACCGAACGCGGGATTCGGGGGCTGTCGCACAGGGTGCAAGCACGCCCGGGCGGGGGACCATCACCTGTCTACACTCCCCCTTCGTCCCGCTTGGGCTCAGATGCGGCTGTAGTACTGGTCGTCGTCCTCGTCGTCATCGTCGACCATGTAGTCGTCGGAGGGCACGTCGAGGTAGGCCATGAGCCAGTCGAGCGCCCACACTTCTTTTTCGACCCCATCCCCCGAGTAGCCCTTTTGCGTGCGGTCGGCCACGCTTTCCCAATCGACCGTCCAGTCTTCGTGCACGGGAAAGGCAAACTGGTGATCGTCGGTCTCAAAGAAGAGCACCCCCTCCTCCGGCTCATAGATGCTTTCGGCTCCGCCGTCCTCGCGCGCGAGCGTCGCGGCTCGAACGAGGAGCGGGACCTTGAACCGGAAGTCCATCTTGGGGACCTCATCCTCCTGGCTGGCCAGGAAGTTGGCGAGGGTCGCACAGCCGTCACTCACCTCCATGGCGGCCTCCGCCGCCTGGCGGGTCGTCGGATCGGCGTCGATCGTGTCGAGCGCCGCCTCAACGAGCGGCCACACCTCGATGGGGTCTTCGCTCTTTGTCGTGTTTTCCTTGCGCGGGATGACTACGGTTTCGTTCTCGATATCCACGGGTCTGTGTTCAGTAATGATGAAACCAGACACACGGTCCAGCGCCCCGTGCCGCCTGCTGCTTCATGAATAGCGAAATGCTGGATGGAAGCGTGTGCAAGATGAGCAGGGATTGGCGAACATGCAACCGCTGTTCGATCCGTTACGGCAAACCGACGTTCCGGACGTCGAGGAGGCCGGACCAGGAGGGCTCCCGGACGGCGGGACCGCTTGTGCTGGCGCGCCGATCGGGGCCGTTCTCGATCATGCTCTATTGATGTCAATCGGGGGTTGAAGACGTGGACCTTCAGCGTCCCGAAAAGTCCCGAATTTCAAACACGTCATCCCGAAGGCGTTCGTGGATCTTCTCGAATTCGGCGATGCGATGGCCAAAAAGATCCCGCATCTGGCACGCTGCGCTTGCCTTGTGCGGAATGACGTGCTAAGAAGCTGTGTGGCGGACGCTCTGCGGCCTGCGACTTCGTGGATCTCGTGCAAAATGGCTTCTGCATTGGAGATCTGTGT
>CAZTDC010000223.1:0-5728 GCA_964612165.1 uncultured Salinivenus sp. | reverse complement strand
TCGTGGCCCCGCTGGACCGTCTGCCGGTAGGCATTCACCGTCCTCGAAAGCCGGTCATTAGAAATTGACGTCGTGAGAAACGCCGACGAGTCGTTCCGAGCGACGAAGACGAATAGCGTGTTGCGCCCCACAAAATACTCGACAAACACCTCCTCCGGCTGCAAAACCCCCTTCAGAGCGCTCACTGTCGTCACGTCCAGGTCCGCCGTCGTCGGACTCGTGCGATCGAGCGCGCGCCGCTCCGCAAGCTTCCGGTTGTACAGCTCCCCGAGCGTCGTCATCAGGTTTTGGATTTTCTCCGTGCGGCCCGGGGCGGCCTCCAAGCGCTCCAGCTGTCGAATGAATGTGTCGAACGCCTCCCGGTCCTGTCCCTCCGTCTGCGAACCGCCCCAAAATGGCAGTCCGCGCTCGCGCTCCATCACGGTGAAGGCCTTTGAATCTTTCCGCCCCGAGTGAAACGAAGAAGTATCCCGACGGCTGTCGTGGATGCGCCCCGAGCGAAGCGAAGAAGTAGTCTCCGGACTGCGCCCCACGAGCACCCGGAGGAGCCCACCGTATACCTTGGATCGGCCCCCATGAACAGCCGAGACCGCCCGCTGAACGGCCACCTCGGGGGCCGTCCGGTGCAGCGCCTGCAGGTACCTGCGATCGTACTGTTCGGCAAGCGGGCGAAGGAGTTCGGCGGCCGCCTCCCGCCGTCCGTTCCGAAGCGCCAGTCGCGCCCGCACCCGCGCCTCTAGGGCGTTCGTCCAGGGCCGGGTTCCACTCTTCTCCAGCGTGTCCGCCCGTTGAAGGAGGGCGCGGGCCTCTTCCTCTCGCCCAAGCCGAAGAAGAATTTGACTGCGCCGCACGACAGGAGCCCGCTGAAAGTTGTAGTAGCCGATGGAGTCCGCAATGCGGGAGACTAGGGCCAGCAACGAATCGGTGCGGCGCCACTGATCGTTATGGCGCGCCGTGTGGGACGCTCGCATCAGTCGCAACATCTGGTACTCTCCGGAGGGCTGCGAGGACGCCGTCAGCGACGGAAGCGGCCGGTCCCAGTCCTTCAATCCCCGGCGAAGCGCCTTAGCGAGGCGCCCACTCGCGACCTGTTCGCCCCAGGCATAGCCAATCCGTCGGCTCAGCTTCAGGCTTTTCCGGGCATACTCGATCTTAAACGCTGGACTGCGGAACCCAACTTTCTTGGGAACCGAGGACAGAAACGCATAGCTGTCCGCCACCCCAATTTGGTGCCCCATCCGCTTCCGCATCGCGAAGGCCTGGAGTTGCAGGCGGGCGTGGGCCCGCCACTCGTGCTTCTGCCAGTGTAGGAAGCCGAGGTTGGAAAGCGTCGTAGCCACCCCGATTGAGTCGCCGACCTGCCGGTAGAGTCGGAGGGCGGGCTCGTAGAAGGCCGTCCGCGCCGAGTCGATCTTGCCCCGGTACCAGTAGAGGACCCCGATCTGGCGGAGGGCGTTGGCCTGAGCCTCCGGATCGCCGGCCCGCCGGGCCCAGCGGAGACTCGTTCGCTGGTCGGCCAGGGCGCTGTCGTACTGGGCCTCGTAGAAGTGGACCCGCCCCATCACGTGATGGCCCTGCGCGATCCGAAGCGGGTCGTCCTGGCGGTGCCCCCGGTGCACGAGCCGACGACAGACCGTACGGGCCGTGTCCGGATGCCCCAGATAGAAGTGCGCGCGGGCCAGTCCGTGAAGGGCTTCGTTCCGATGCGCCGACGCTTCCTCCAGAAGTCGATTGTACGTGGCGCGCGCCCGTCGGAGCTCGCCGTGGGCCAGAAGGACCTTCCCATAGAGCAGCTGCACACTGTCCGGGAGGCTATCCGTATTCCCGAACAGGGGCGACAGCACCTGTTCTGCCTTTTGAAAACGGGCCCGGTCGAACAGCTGCCGGGCCTCTTGCACGCGAGCCTCCTCGCTCCGACAGGCCCCGAGGAGGAGGATCAGCCCCACCGCCCCCAGCAGGCCAACCCTCCTCTCCCATATGCGCGACCCGCAGCGCATGACGATTCGGATGATCGATGCTCAAAGCTGCCGTGCTTCCATACCCCCACACCTCCATACTTCCACACTCCTCTACGGCGCATAGGTAAAGGTGCGCACATTCGATCGAAGAGTAGACCCGTCCGGCCGCAGCGCCTCCGCCCGCCACAAGTACTGCTGTCCCTCCTCCAGCGACACGTCCGGCGGCAGCGACACCCGCACCGCCGTGGTGTCCTCCTCCCACATGACGGTCCCATCCGCCCTTCGTAACGTGACCCGGTAGCCAACGGCGTCCGCGACCGAATCACAGACGAAGACGGGCCGCTCGGAAACCGTGGCACCGTCGGCCGGCGCACGAACGGACAACGCGGCCTGCTCCCCGGTGGAGCGCAGGCGGCTTGGGGGCGGCGACTGAACGTGCCACACCAGCACCCCTATCCCAACCAGCAGAGCCAAGATCGCCGCGGCAATCGTAAGCGGACGCCGCCCAAAGAGGGATCCGACCGATTCTTCGTCCGTCGAGGCGGTGCCCACGGCCTCTGCCCGGCGACGGATTTCTGGAGGCACTGCAGGCGGATCGTCCGTCTCCTGGGTGAGATACCGATATGTGGCCGCCACCTGCTCTCGACACCGGGGACAGTCCGCCAGGTGCGCCTCGACGTCCTGTCGCTCGGCGTCCGTGAGGCGGCCATCCACGTAGCGGGCAAGGTCGTTCTCGTCTGGATGCATGCGGGAATTCAACTTTGGATCGGTAGAAGCCTCGTAAGTAACCGGGTGAGCACACATGAGCGGAAGAAGGACCGTGAGCAAAACGGTGGGCGTCGTTTCAGCGGTCCATGCCGCTCTCGAACGTCCTTCTCCGACGTTCAACCGAATTCGGACCCCTCAACGAAGGGACGTTGGTACCGTCCACTTATATGATACGGGCATGGGTTTCCCAATTTACGAGTCCGTCATTGAGGCCTCGATCCGCTCCCGAAGTTTCTGCAGCGCACGGTCTATAATGGTGTAGACCGTTCGCTGTGACACCTGAAGCAGTTGCCCGATGCCCGACGCGCTCACGCCGGTCCAGTAATACCACCGAACCGCGAGACGTTCCTTTGGGGGAAGGTCTTGAAGATGCGTCTCGATCCACTCGCGTTCGTCGTCGTCTAACTGTTTTTCTTCTCCTGACGAGTCCTCACTATGTAACGCCTCCTCGAACGAATCGAACCGGCGCGGGGGCTGACGGGCCCAGGTCTTGGACGGCTGCAAATCCAACGTCCGAAGCCGACTGAGCGCAGCCGGTACGTCACCTGCCTCGTACTGCGAAGACTCCTCCAGGCGACGCACGATTTCTCGGGGAGGACTCCCTTCCCAGAAATAGAGTTCGAAGACTTTCTGGTCCAGGGGAGGGAGATCGGCCACCGCGTCTGGGTAGCGCTCTCGACCCTCTGATTGTCGACGATGCTCAATGCAGAGATTCCGAACGACCACCGCCAGCCACGTCGACACCTTTGCGGGCGACTCTCCCCGTGACGGGTCGTAGGTACGGAGCTTCGCAAAGTCGTCGGCCGCCAGCCGCTCGCAGACGAAGAGGTAGGTGGCCATGGCCTCGTCGCGATCGGACGCGAATTCCCACGCGATGTCGAGCACGAGGTCGGAAACCCGTCGCAGGAACTCCGTCCAGGCCGCTTGCCGTCGCTCCTCCTCGTCCAGGAGGACACGCAGCACTCCCTGATCGTCAAGGGACGTAAGTGACGAGTCCGACCTCCGCATGGAACCCCCATTGCACTCCGCTAACACAGATTCTGTGTACGTGCAGTAAAGGGAAGCCAGACGGAAAAATCTAACGATCTTGTTCTAATTGACTGTCGATACTGGAACCGGTGCCCTGCTTCGGTTCATGAATTCTTCGCCTGGACTCCGGGCCCTGGAAAGCTGCTTTTCGAGCGTCGGTTGGACCCTGATCTCGGCCAGCCCCCGCCGACGGGGCCGAAAGCCCGACTCCGCCGATGGGGAAAGTGGGCTTTTGAGTGAGATCGTTCCTTAGTTCGAGGGTACGCTATTGGACCACCGTCACGCGCCGAGTTCGGCTCTGTCCGTTCACGTGGAGGCGGAGGACGTACACGCCGCTGGACAGGGTGCTCGCGTCGAGCCGGAGGGTCTGCGCCTCTCCGCTCGGCGGGATCCCCTCGTAGAGCGTCTTCACTTTCTGACCAAGCACGTTGTAGAGCGTCACCGTTGCCCGGCAATCCTCCTTGACGGCGAAGGACACCGTCGTCTGCCCCGAAACCGGATTGTGGGCGGGGTCCGTGAGACGAAGCCGCTCTTGCATCTGCAGCTCGGCGGAAACGGGCCCGTATTGGGTCGGGGTGCCGTCCAGATCGACCTGTTTGAGGCGGAAGTGTGCGTGCCGGCCGCAAGGTCGCTTGCCGTAAAGCTGTACGAGTGCGACCGATCTGTCGTCCCGGCCCCATCGCGGCGACCCAGCGTTTCCAAGGCGCTTTCCTCCCCCTCCGGCCCCGCGCAACGCTGGACGCAGAATGCGGCGTTGTTCTGGTCGGACGCCGTGGTCCAGCTGAGCTCGACCGCGTCCGTGCCGGTCGCAGTGGCGTCAAACGAAACGAACTCGACGGAGAGGTTGCTGTCGGTGTTATCTCATGTTGGATCGAGGGTGAAGCCGGGACCCATCAACATCCGTAGGAACTCCCCGGTCACGCTCTTGAGGTTGTGTTCCCACTCGAAGATGGCCACATACTGGGCCAGATACTTCTTGTGGACTCCGCGAAAGCGGCACAGGAAATTTCGTAGTCCTGCCCAGATTCCTTACTCTCGGCACCGATACTTCACGATCGGGGCGCGAGGACGATCATGGGGAGCCTGGTCTTCTGGAAGCGGATGCCCATTTGGGCAGCAGAGGCCCTCTGTGTGCAAGGCATCGAGAAGATACTGGTAGCATTCCTCTTCGCTCAGAAGATCGGTAACAGGAAATCGCATCATGTTGGCCTCCTCAAATCAGCCTCCTCAAACGTTGACGCGCGAGAGATGCTTGGGTAGGTTATAAATTTAGGGGTGCAATATTCCAACATGAGCCAAACGGGGACACAGCGCATTCCTCACACGCGGGGCACCTGCTTCGATCGTCGCTTGCGCGAATCCATCGACGAGAGCCCTGCCCGCTGCAGTCGCCGCTCCATGAGGCGAAAGAACGCCTCCCGTTCCGACGCCCGAATCACGGCCCGCTCGTGCGCCTCCGACAGCGCCAGCGGATATCCGTCGCCCTTCTCGCACTCCCGGAGCACCGTGGCGTGGATGCGGTCGACCAACTCGGGGTCGTCGGCCACCCACTGCGGGACCTCCACGCGCCCCATTTCGCCGGGGCCGGTCGTCGAGGGCACCTTCAGGTAGAAGTAGTACACCTCGGAGCCGGCCGGATACGAGCGCTGGATGTGGGAGGTGGAGCCGAAGAGGGCCGACCGCTCGCCCGGATCGAGCACGGCGTCAAATACATGACGGTCGAGAAGGCCGTCGAGCGGCGGCGTTTCGGGCGTCACGGAGAGGTCCTCCGGCGCGGGCGCCGCCAGCTCGCCCACCACGAAGCGGAGCAGATTCACGACTTCCGTCGTGGCCGGCATGCTCACGTACGAGGCCAGCGGCAGTGCCTCGCGCTGAAAGGCCTGCAGGTACTCGGTGTAGCGGGCAATCAATTCCTCTTCCGCGGCCTCGTTGTTCATGCCGCGAATCATCCAGCGGATGAGGGTCCCGTCCGC
>CAZTDC010000222.1:0-5732 GCA_964612165.1 uncultured Salinivenus sp. | reverse complement strand
CTCCGGCGGGCTGTGGGGCATGGGCTTCATGCAAGGCACGCAGACGCAGGGCGCGTATGTGCCCGAACAGACCACGGACTTCATTTTCAGCGTCATCGCCGAAGAGTTCGGATTTGTCGGGGCCCTGGTGGTGCTGGGCCTTCTCGCCGTGCTTCTTCTGCGCCTCATCAAGCTGGGGTCGGACGTGAAGCACCCATTTGGGAGCATTGTCGCCGGCGGCGCGGTGGGCGTCTACCTCCTCCACATCGTTGTCAATATCGGCATGGTGACAGGCATGCTCCCCGTGATCGGACTGCCACTTCCCTTCCTGTCTTACGGTGGATCAGCGATGCTCGCCAATACGGCGCTCCTTGCCATTGTGCTCAACACGCACATGCGGCGCGACGACCTGTCGATCTACGGATACTGACTGAAGCCCCAAACACACGAACGGCCCCAGAATCCGCCCTGGGGCCGTTTCGTCTAACGATGCTGATCCAGCCGAATGTCAGACCGTCGAGGCCGGCTCCGGCTGCTTGCCATCCTGAGCGGACTCTTCAGCCTTTCCATTGTCGTCCATGCCGAACTCCGGATAGGCCTCCACGTCGTGCTCCAGACGGTCGAGTCCAAGTGCCTCTTTTTTGCCGTTGAGCCGGATGCCCATGGCGGCGTCTACGAGCGAGAAGACCGCGTAGCTTACGGGGAACGTCCACAGGAACGCGGCGGCGATACCAACGGCCTGCACGCCGAGCTGCCCCACGTCGAAGAAGTAGTCCGGGTGGAAGAGCCCCGCGGCGAGGGTGCCCCATGCCCCACACACGCCGTGCACCGCGATGGCCCCGACCGGATCGTCCGCGAAGCGCTCGATGAGGCGCGTCGCCCACACCACAACGGCTCCGGCCACGGCCCCCGTGAGGATGGCAAACGGGGGCGTAAGGGCCGAGCAGCCCGCCGTGATGCCCACGAGGCCGCCAAGTGCGCCATTTAGGGTCATCGTTGCGTCCGGGGTGCCGCTGTCGATCCACGTGACGGTCATGGCCGTTGCTGCCCCGGCGCCCGCGGCAACAAAGGTGTTCATGGCGATCTTCGCAATCGCCGGCGTTCCGGCCGTCGTCGATCCGGCGTTAAAGCCGAACCATCCGAGCCAGAGGATGAAGACGCCCAGCGCAGCGAGCGGCAGGCTGTGCCCCGGAATGTTGCGGGCCGTCCCGTCCTCGGCGTACTTGCCGACCCGCGGCCCGACCACGAGAGCCCCGGCCAGTGCGGCCCACCCACCTACGCTGTGCACGACGGTGGATCCAGCAAAGTCAATGAAGCCGAGGGCTTCCAGCCAACCGCTGCCATTGAAGAGTCCCCCCCAGGCCCAGGCCCCAAAAACCGGATAGATCAACCCCGTGATGGTCACGGAGAAAATCAGGTAGCCGCTAAACTTGATCCGCTCGGCTACGGCCCCGGAAACGATCGTGGCCGCTGTGGCCGCAAAAACGGCCTGAAAGAAGAAAAACGCATAGACCCAGGTCTGGGGCTGATCCCCCGTGCCAAGAAGGAAAAAGCCATCCGTGCCAATAAACCCACCCCAGGTAGTACCGAACATCAAGCCGAAGCCGACCGCGAAGAAGACCAGTGCCCCGGCCGAGGCGTCCATCACATTCTTCATGATGATGTTGACCGCGTTCTTCGCACGTGAGAAGCCAGACTCCAGAAGGGCGAAGCCTGCCTGCATGAAGAACACCAGTGCGGCGGCGAGGATTGTCCAGACGTAGTCGAGATCCGAACGCGCCGGGTCGGTCGCCTCCATGGCACCACTGGACTCAGGTCCCGGGACCGCGCCCGCAGTGGATGGGAGAAAAATCGCACCAAGGACGAGAAGGAGGAGTAAGAGGATCCGCATTCTTCGATGACATTTTTGTTTGACTATCGCTGACGACGCCAATAACTCTAGTGTATTGTCGATAGAACCTCAAAAAATTTTCCTATATTGGACCATCTCCAAAAATACCGAAACCGCTTCCAAATCCCCTTTTCATAGAATTCCCACACGCGCAAGCCGTTCTGTCCGGCTCGATGTTCCGCTCACACGATGATGGCCGGGGGAGCCGCTTTCTGTTTTCTATCAACTGGCTCCTTCCGTGCACAATCCTTCTTGGAACGTGGACCCACCATATGGTGGGTGATCCAACATACCGCCTGCCGGAACGTATTTCGTGTCTGCATTTGGCTTGCGGTGCTCCCGCCCTTGACTCCCGACGCGCTCTCGCCCCCCACCATGTCCAACTCTGATCCTCTTGATTACCTCCTCGGGAGACCTCAGTTTGCCAACGTCGCCGACGACGCCCGGAAGCCCGGCCTGGAGCGCATGCACGCCTTAATGGACGAAATGGGGCGGCCCCACGACGCCCTTCGGACCGTTCACGTGGCCGGCACAAACGGCAAGGGCTCGGTCTCGTCCATGATCGCGGCCATCGCCACGGCGGCCGGCCTGCGCACCGGCCTGCATACCTCCCCCCACCTCACGCACGTCACGCAGCGGATGCGGGTCGACGGCACGCCGGCCCCCACCGACTGGCTCACTGACGCCATTTCGGAGCACCGCCCTCTCTTCGATCGGGTCGAGCCGAGCTTCTTCGAAATGACGGTGGCGCTTAGCTTCCTGTACTTTGCCGACCAGAACGTCGACCTGGCGGTGGTCGAGGTGGGACTCGGGGGCCGGCTCGATTCAACAAACGTGCTTCAACCGGCACTCTCCATAATCACCAACATCGACCTCGACCACACCGATCTGCTGGGCGACACCCTCGACGCCATTGCTCGGGAGAAAGCTGGGATCATCAAGCCAAAAACACCGGTGCTCTCCGGGGTCACGCAGGAGGAGGCGCGCGCTGCCATCGCCGAAGTGGCCGTCCAGCAAGACGCCCCCCTACGCGAGCTGCCAGACGAAGTGACCTGGCGCGTCCCCCACGCCGACCTCACGGGCAGCACCCTCGACGCCGAAACCCCCCTCCGCGCCTACGACCGGCTGCGGGTGTCCCTGCCCGGCGCTCACCAGCAGACCAACGCCGCCCTTGCCCTGCGCGCCAGCGAGCTCGTGGTGCCGGCCGTGCAGGCCAATCCTACCCCTGTCCACGAAGGCCTAAAGGACGTGCGGGGCCACACGGGCTTTCACGGGCGCCTGGACGTGCTTCAGGAGGAGCCCCTCATCATCCTCGACGTCGCCCACAATCCCCCAGGCATCGCCGCCGGCCTGCACACCGTCGGACCGGAAGTGACCCGGGCGGGCGGCACGCTGTACGTGTGCCTCAACGCCGTCCGCGGCAAACGACTTCCGGAGGTGGCCGATCTGCTATCTCAGCACGGAGCCCAGGTCGTCCCCATCCCCATCGACACCAAGCGCGCCATTCCCCCCGATGAGATTGCCGACACCCTCCGATCACACGGCGTCATGGTTCACGAGCCCCGGTCGCTGGAACAGGCCCTCATCGACTACCAGCGCTTCGCAAAAACGGGCGACGCCCTCCTCCTCACCGGCTCCCATAAGATGGTGGAGGTATTCCCGGAGGATGTGGGGATTCGAATATCATCGTAACAGGCGTGATCACCCCCTCTGCACAAACGGCGGTGCGAGGGACCATCGGTGTCGGCACATTCTCCCGCCTCCGCTTGATCGTCCTCCCTGTTGCTGTTTTTCCCGTCCTCCTCTTTCGCCCGTCCGCGATGTCCGATACCTTTAACAAGTGACGCTTTCGATTGCTACCGACCCGTTGGTCTCCAATCATGTCTGAATCAGAGGACCCCAGTACTGAACTTGCTGTCGGCGACAGCCTCGTCACCGACGAAACCGAGGACCTCGTCGTGGAGACGACCCGCACGGAGGAAACGCTGTTCACCACGACCTACAGAGACGCCGACTCCGATGAACTTCGACTGGCGCTCCAGGTCGACATCACCACCGGCAAGACGGCGCTCGATCCCCGCTACATTGACGCGTCGTACTGGACGCTGAGGGCCGAGGGCGAAGAATACCCGATGGCGGACCTGAAGGAGGTGCTCGCTACATTCCGCGCCCCCAATATCGAGGTGGAGACCGACGAGCGAACCATTCGGGTCTACTCGGAGGATGAGTAGTCCCCCATGCTTCCCGCATAAGACAGGGTTTCCTGAGGTTCAGCCAGTTCTAGACGTGCACCTCGCGTCCACCTGCGACGCACAGGGCAAGAGCGCGCTGCACCGGCCCGCACCAAACTGCGGAGGGACTGCCGACGAACTGTGCATTCCGCCGGTAGCGGCGTCTTTCTGTTCCTACCGCACCACGACCATCTTCCGGGTCTTCGTGTGCTCCTCGGTACGGAGCCGGACGAAGTAAACGCCGCTGGCCACGCGCTCGCCGCCTCGGGCCCGTCCCTGCCACCGCACCGTATGTATGCCAGCTGACTGATCCCCGTCTACCAGCACCTGTACGCGCCGCCCGAGCACGTCGTAAATCGCCAGGTGCACATGTTGACCGTCAGGGAGGCCGTATCGGAAGGTTGTGGACTGTTGGACTGGATTCGGATAGTTGGGATGGAGCTGCACACTCTCCGGCGCGAGCGCTTTCATCTCTCGCTCGACGTAGCCCTGATCTCCCAGGAGAAGCACCCACTGAGACGAGGCCGACCGAGGCGTAATCTCGACGGGGGACCCGCCGGACAACGGAAAGGCTTCTCCGGTTTTCCGACGTACAAGTACAGCATTTTTAGCAGGAAAGGAGGAAAGACGATCGACACGAACGTGAACGGGCGTTCCGGCCGGAGCGTGAAGAGTCATTTCGTACCGGCGCCCCTCAGCAGAAGGGGCTGGACGAGCCTCGACGGCGAGAGGGATGTCGGACGAGTCCGCCTGAAGACGGAGACGTACGGGCTGAAAGCGACCGGGCGGTGCGAACCGATCATATGTGTCAATTCCTTCGGAGGCCCCCTCATTCCAGAGAACCTGAACCATCGTATTCGTCTGTTCTCTCCGCCCCGCCATCAGGCGTAGCCGGGATCCATCTTCCGTATTTTTGTCTTGGGCCGCCTGGTTCTTCCCTAGCGTCGAGAGTCCAGGGTAGGGAACGCTCAAAGCGTCGAGGTTTGCTCGGTTGTGGACGTAGAACGCCGTTCCTTCCGCCGCCGAGGTAAAGGTCGAGACCTGCTTCCAACGCCCGTCCCATTGCCAGAGGGCCGCGTCCAGCCCATTCGCACGCTGAATGCGTTCCCACGAGACATCTACATCAAACGGGTTGGAGATCAAATTCCAGTCGTTTCGGAGGTCGATTTGGTAGGCTCCCTGCTCGTTCAATGAAACGGGCTCGACGGATCGGTCCACCGAAAATGCCTCACGAGCGAGTATCCAGAATCCTTCCCCGGGCTCAAAGTCATCAGAAGCATCCGCCTCCACAAACGATCCGTTCCAACCAAAGGCACGCCAGTCATCCGGAGAACGTCCCGGAAGGGCTGTGTTCAGCGATACGGACTCGCGGCCCGGAAGACCGATGAGTTCGAAGTTTTCCTTCTCCGTGGGATCGCCGAACACTTGCCGCACATCCGCCGTCATTTCGTCAAGGTACCGGACGGCCCCCTTTGAGAAAGAACTTTCGTTGCCGTCCTCGTCGACGGCAGTAACCCGGTAGTACACGCTCGTGCCGCTTGGAGGCGAGGAGTCGGTGACAGTGGTCTGCCCTGCAGGCACGGTGGTAAGGGCCGAATATGCATCCGGACCCTCTGTCGTATCGAAGGGCT
>CAZTDC010000221.1:0-5733 GCA_964612165.1 uncultured Salinivenus sp. | reverse complement strand
CCAACAAAACCCCGGCCTCATCGTTCGGGAAAATCCACCGCGATTCTCGACAGATTGGTCCAGTTTATGACACAAAAGGCGTTGATCGTGCGGACGGGTCCGGACGGACACGACGGACTCAAAGAGCTCAACATCGAACTGGAACGCGGATGGCGGGTCGCTCGGGTGAGTGCAATGGGCGGTGCGGGGGACGAGGCGGGCGAGTCGACGCACGCGGCCCTCGTTATCCTCGAGCGTCGGGAGCGCGACCGTCCCAGCCCGGCCGCGGCCGTCGCGGCGCTCGAGGAGATCGGTGCGGAATCCGAGGAAGTCGTCGAGCAAGTGGTAGAGGAAGCCGTAGAGGGCAATGGGGCGAATCCGTTCGAGAATCGCTCCCATGCATCCGGGAATGCATGAGCCTCCTTCTTTTCTGGTGATCTCCCCTCCCGCGGACTGCCGCGAGGTCAACGACTGGCAATCTCCCTTCAAATAGAAAAAGGCTCGCCCTACCGAACCGGCGGGGCGAGCCCTTCGTCTTTTTCGTATAATGGGGGAACGATGCTATTACGAGCCCGAGTCGGGATTATCGACTTGGATGAGGGCTCCAGCAGGCCGCTCCGATCCAGGAGCGTCAATCGCGACCCCCGTGATGTGCTGCCCGGGTTGCACCTGCAAACTTCCCTCGGATCCGGTACCAACGGGCAGTTCAAGAACCCGCGTTGTGGTGCCCGTAGGCGTTACGACCAGCACACTTCCCTCAGACGAGACCGCCTGTCCGGCAAACTGACCCGCAAAGCCCCCCGGGAAGTCCTCTCCGAACTGGAAATTCTGAGCGATCAACTCTTCGGAGATCAGATCCGTTCCGGGCTGGTTCAAGTAAATGTCAACCGCCCCTGGTGTTGCGGCGCCGTGCACGAGCCGCAGTCCGATCTCATTGTCTCCAAGATCATCGCGGAACTGATCGCGAAGAACGATGGCCCTGGGAGCGTTATCCGCGTTCGGCGTCCCGGCAACAATGATCGTATACCTGTTATCCTCTTCGAGGTTGGCCTCCCCCGCCGTCGTCGAAAGAACAGCGTTTCCAGATTCGGCCGCTTGAACTTCAATCTCGGCTCCGGAGGTCACCGGTACGTCCTGGTACTCCGAAATCGTGGGATTGACAATCTCACCGCTGAACGATACGTCACTAAGTGCCTCGCTCCCATCCACGACGACGTTCACCGGACCCGCTCCCGGCGACGCATGCATGAAGCGAACCTGAGCGGTCGGAGCAGGGTCGCTGCTGCTATCGCATCCGACGAGCCCCACCGCGAGAAGAAGTGTGAAGAAGAATGTAGCTGCGTGTCTCATTGTAGAACGTATTTGTGAGTTAGAGAACGACATGTTCGAGTGCCCCTGAACGAGGGGAAAGATTGAAGGGTTTACACCGTTAACCAGAAACGCAAATCAAAGACTCTCTCAGCCCCAGTCGTGGGGGCATCCGATCTCGTTTTCCCTCGCGCTTGGCCTCATGGGCCTGACGGTTTTCCCGTCTTCTATTTTGGAATACACATTGCATTTTGCCCTTCCTCTCTCTATAATTTAACAATCTACCAAGATTGCGGGAGCGCTTACATGTGTCCCCGGCAGCACGTTCCACGCTTCTCCTATTTAGCATCAATCGTTTTATGCAGCTCCTTCCGTTTGGGCGGGGTTTTTTCCGTCGACTTCGTTGGCTTCTCCTCGCCGTCGGGGGTGTTTTCGCTGTCGGTCTTGCCCCGCAGCCAGCCCAGAGCCAGGGGTTTAGTGTGTACGAGCAGGGCTCTTGTACGATGGCGATGGCCGGTGCCGCCGTGGCCAACCCATGTGGCGATGCGTCTTCGCTCTTCTTTAATCCCGCAGGCCTGGTCGAGACGGAGGGCGTCACAATCAGTGCCGGGGCGAGCGTGATTGCGGCTCAGGGCAGCTTCACGTCGGACTATACTGGCACGCAGACCGAACTGCAGAACAGCCCCATTCCCGTGCCGCACCTGTACGGGGCGTGGGGGGCAACGTCCGATCTCGCCGTGGGACTGGGCGTGTATGTGCCCTACGGCCTGGAAACCGAGTGGCCCAAGGACTGGGACGGCGCCTTTGAGGGATACGACAACGGCGTCGAGTCCATCTACATTCAGCCAACAGTGGCCTATAAGATCACAGATCGAATCCGCGTGGGCGGTGGTCCCATTCTGGGCATCGGCTCCCTGAAGCTCAACCAGCGCATCGACGCGTCCCAGCAGCGCGTGAGCGGGGGGGATACCGATACACCAGAGGACGATGTTTATCTCGGTGATTTGGGCATCCCCCACCATACCGCCTTTGCCGACGCCAGCCTGGAGGGAAGCGGCGCCCTCGGCTACGGAGGGCACATCGGCATCACCGTGCAGGCCACCGACCGCATCCAGTTTGGCGCGCGCTACGTGACCCCGGTGAAGTTCGAGTATGAGGGAGAAGCCTCCTTCGAGCAGGTCGACACAGGCCTCCGGTTGCCGGCCAACAATCCGCTTACCGGAGGCACTCCAGTTTCGCTCGACTTTCTCCTTGAATCCTCCTTTGTACAAGGGAGTGGTCCGCTCGTCGAACAGTCCATCGAAACGAAGCTGACCATGCCGGCCCAGGTTGTGGCCGGCGTTTCGGTGGCGCCGATCGACGGCCTTCTGCTCCTGGCCGATTACCAGTGGACCGGCTGGTCGAGCTTCGACAGCATTCCGCTGGACTTCGAGAAAGACGCCCTGGACCGGACGCGCAAGGAGGGATTCGAAAACACGCACGCCGTTCGGGTCGGGACGTCCTACGATCTGTCGGAGGCATTTACCCTCCGTGCTGGATACTTGTACAACCAGTCGGCTGCTCCAGATCGAGCCGTGACGCCCCTGTTGCCCGAGGCGAATCGCAATCACCTTACCGCTGGGCTTGGCTGGCGGGCGACGGACATTTTCGAGGTCAACGTGGCCTACCAGTATCTCGGCCAAAACGACCGGCGAGGCCGCGTTCGGGGGGAGCGCGTTGGGGAGGAGAATCCCACGACCGAAGAGCTAAACAGCGGCCTCTACTCGTTCCACGCCCACCTCATCGGGACCACCCTCACGATTCACCTCTAAGCCACGCCACCATGATGTATCGTTTTTCCACGCTCCGCCTTGCCTTCTGCGGCGTCTTTGTTCTCGCCGGAAGCCTTCTGCTGGCGGGCTGTAGCGATGAGTCGTTGATGGGCCCCGACGCCACGAACGACACCTTCGCCCGGTACGTGGCCCTCGGCAACAGCATTACGGCCGGCTTTCAGTCCAACGGAATTACCGACTCAACGCAGTCGGATTCCTACGCCGCGTTGCTGGCCGATCGGATGGAGACCCGGTTTGAGATCCCGCGGTTGGACGGTCCAGGATGCCCCCCGCCTGCCGAGAACATTTTCATTTCCAACCTTCCCGGGCGAGGACAACCGGCCTGCAACTTGCGCGCCGCCCCCACGCCGACGGTTCTGAACAATGTGGCGGTGCCCGGCGCCAAGGTGATTGACGCCCTGACCAACGATCCTGAGTTGTCGGCGTCCCCCAACCCACTGACGACGTTGATCCTCGGGGGGCGCACGCAGGTCGAGGCGGCACAGGAGGTCGACCCCACGTTTGCAACCGTTTGGTTGGGCAACAACGACGCGCTCGGGGCGGCCCTCTCGGGCGACACGGGCGCTCTGACGGACCCGTCTACGTTTGAGTCGCAAATTACCCGCGTGGTCGATAGTCTTGTGGAGGCGGGGGCCGACCGGGGCGTGCTTGTCGGCGTCGCCAATCCGATGCTCATTCCCAACCTATCGCCCGGGCAAGCCTACGCGGCGGCCGAGCCGCAGATCAATCAGTTCGGCCAGGCCGTTGCCAGTCAGAGTGACACGCTCTCGTGGGGCGGATACACCGCGGATGGGAGCTGCGCGAATTCGGGGGCCGACACGCGCGTTCCTTTTTCCTACGGCATTCAGCGGCTCCTCTTCCAGGCCCTGAATGGCCAGGCGGTTCAGCTCGTCTGTGACCCGAGCACGGCCCCACCCCCTCTCGTCACGCCGTCGGAGCAGAGCACGATTGCCGCTCGGGTGCAGGCGTTCAATTCCACGATCTCGACCCTCGCAGAGGAGCGAGGCTGGGCGTACGTCGACATCAATCCTTCGCTCAGGGCCCTGTACGCGGCGAATGCCGACAACGCCGACCCAAGCGACGATCTGGTCCCGAAATTTCCGGTCTTGCCGACCAACTTCGAGGAGCCGACCGCCAATCCGCCGACGTTCGGCCGCTACTTTTCGGAAGACGGGGTGCACCCGTCCAGCACGACGCACCAGGTCGCTGCGCATCTGATTGTTCAGGAGGTCAACGCCACGTACGAGGACGTGCAACTTGAACAGGTCTCCATCCCAGACGAAGTGGAATCGCTGCTTTCGCAGTAGCCACCGGTGCACGGGTCCGCTCGATTCGGTCTCACCGGTCGACTCGTGCAAACGGACGACTCAGTCTCTACGACCGTGAGAATGTGTCTCTCGCAGGCAAAGCCGGATGTTAAAACCGTCTTCTCCGATCGGTAGGACGGGACCACGCGAGAATGTGACGATCCAGACGAGCCTACAACGCGTCAGGAACGTTCACAAAGCGCCCCAAGTACGACCTGTGCTTTGAACACGCGCCCACTCACTCCATCCCAACGCACTATGCAGACGGCCTTCTCCGCCATACCGGCCTGGATGACCGCCGTGCCAGCGGCATCCGGTTGTCTGGACTGTTGTTGTCTGTGCCCTTCGGAGAGGCCGCATCCGTCTGGGATTTCGCTTCCTGCCTGTGAGGAAAGGTAGTGAGTGTGCCCCCACGTATTGATGGATGCTGATGCCTCTCCGGCCCCGCCGCGAGAGGCTTTTTTATTGGTTGCCCTCAACCCCTTCTGCAAGATGACCCTGGATACGACCCTACGTGCCTCTACGTCGAATGGAACCACCGAAGCGGAGACGTCGGACCTGCTCGCCGAGATCGGACAGACGCCCCTGCTGCGGCTGGATGGCGTGACGGACGACCTGCCGGACACGGTGACCGTCTACGGCAAGGCCGAGCACCTCAACCCCGGCGGCTCGGTGAAGGATCGGCCCGCCCTTCGCATGATCGAGGCCGGGCTGGAGAGCGGGGCCTTTCGGCCCGACCAGACGCTCATCGACGCCACGAGCGGCAATACGGGGATCGCCTACGCCATGATCGGGGCGGCGATGGGCCTCGACGTGACGCTGGCTCTGCCCGAGAACGCGTCCGCAGAGCGCAAGAAGGTGCTCCGCAGCTACGGCGCCGAGCTCCTGCTGACGGACCCGATGGAGGGGACCGACGGGGCACAGCACCGCGTGAAGGAGATCGTCGAGGCCGAGCCCGACCGCTACTTCTACCCCGACCAGTACAACAACGACGCCAACTGGCAGGCGCACCGCGACGGGACCGGCACCGAGATCCTGGAGCAGACCGACGGGCAGATTACCCACTTCGTCGCGGGGCTCGGGACCACCGGCACCTTCATGGGGGTGACGCGCCGCCTGTCGGATTACGACGATTCCATCCAGTGTGTCGCAATGCAGCCCGACACGGCGATGCACGGCATGGAGGGGCTCAAGCACATGGAGACGGCCCTCGTGCCCGGCCTTTACGAACCCGACGCGGCCGACGCCCATCGCACCTGCTCCACCGAAACGGCCTACGCGATGACGCGCCGGCTGGCCCGGGAGGA
>CAZTDC010000220.1:2624-5751 GCA_964612165.1 uncultured Salinivenus sp. | reverse complement strand
TTGCCGGAAGCACGTCGAGCTGGAATCCGCATTCCCGGAAAAGGGCCATGTACTCCTGCGTGCAGACCTGCACCCCTCCCGGGATGTCGCTGGAAAGGTGATTCTCGTCGCCGACAAATATGATTGTGTCTTTCATCTTGCCCGCTTTTGCGAGTCCGGGGTGGCCCAAGTGCGAGGGGGGTCGACGTGGATCGCTGCCGAATCTGCCGGGACAACCGGCAGTGTCCTCCTACGATGAGACACCGCCTTCAATTCTCCGAATCCGTCGCCTCATACCAAATGTGAGCTTCGTCGCATCCCGAGATCTATACGTGAGAGTTATGCGATCGGACAATCGTGATCTCTTACTCATTCGCTCAATCCCTCTTCTTTTACCGACCATTTACTTCGGTGCCCCCCCCCAACACGGCCTGTTCAACGCGACGTACGGCACATGGAATCGACCACTCCTCAATTCGATTCTGGACCGCCCGGCCCATCCTGCACCGGCGGTCCTCGTCGTCCGCGAGCCTATTGATCACACGAACAAGCGCTTCTGTATCGTCGGCGGGAAAGACGTACCCGGTTTCTCCGTCGTCGACCAAATCCGGCGCGCATCCCACCCGGTCGCTCACGACCACCGGCCGGCCGCACGCCATTGCCTCATTGACCGCCAGCCCCCACGTCTCTCCAGGACCGCGCGAGGGCAGCACAAACACGTCACCGAGCCGGTAGACGACCGGCATGCGGGACTGGTTCTGAAAACCGAGAAAATGCACGTGGGGATCCCCCTCCGCTCGGTTGTGCAATTCTTCTTCCATTGGTCCGCTCCCTGCGAAGACGAGATGCATGTCGTCGCGGTCGCACTTCATAAACGCGTCGAGCAGGGTGTCGGGGGCCTTCTTGGGCTCGAACTTCCCCGCAAAGAGGAAAACGACCTCTTCGTCCGAAATGCCGATCTCACGGCGCCACCGCCTGGCTTTTCGCTCCCCGTCTTTCGCCCTCGCGAAGCGCTCGTTCTCCACGGCGTGGGGCACCCATATGAGCGCATCCTCCCCCAAACCGTGTGCGTCGAAGTAGGCTCGGTTGTTCTCCCCGACGTAGAGCGCCACGTCAACGTGCCTGTACACCCATCGGAGGAACAGGCGTCGCAGAAGCGTGCGAGCGCCGCCGTCCTCGTCCAGCAGTGTCGAGTCGCCCCGAAAAAAGATCGGCACCTCCCCCGAAAAATGAAGGAGGGCACGGAGATGACTCTGGTACGCCCACCCGAACAGAAGCAATGCATCTGGGCCCCATGACTCAATCTCCGGGATCAGGTCCGGATTGATAAGCCCCCGGAAGTGGTGGGAGCCGGGATCCGAGGACGCATTCGGGACAAACGTGTGATCGTATCCGTCGAGCAACGATACATCCCACTGTACGTCTTTCTCAAACCCAGGGTCGTACGCCGTGTCCGTGGCTCCTTTCCAGCCGTAGAAGACGTGGACATCGAGCGCGTCCCTGGCGGCGAGCGTTCGAAACAGGGGCGCGTAGTACTGAATCGGATGCGTGGACACAATGGCGAGCCGCCGGGCCATCGGTGGAGACTACATTGAAGAAGAGCGATTTGGCCCTGCTCAACGCACGACCCGGTCGAAGACATCGACCTGTTGGCGCGTCATCTCCCGGGCCGTGTACGGCTCGAAGGCCTCCCAGTCCGTCTCGGGCGTGTACGGAAGCCGACGCAGCATTGGCCGCCACGCCCGCAGGATGCGGGATGCCAGATCTTCGGTGCCTGTCCCGGAGGAGAAGGAGACGACCTCGCCGGCCCCAGTTTCCCTCAGGACCTCCACGACGCTGCTCTGCTGATCAAAAACAGCGAGCAGGGGCGTCTCGGACAGGATGTATGGGTATAGCTTCGATGCCGTATAGTTTGGGTCGTCAGACCCGGGAACCACCAGCATGTCGGCCTGGCGCATGAGATGGAGTGCCTGAAAATACGGCACGCGTGTCGGTTGCTCCGTAACGCGGTCCCCGACCCCCTCCGAGGCCGCAAGCGGGGCGAACGTTTTTTCGCCCTCCCCGGCCTCCGCGTACGAGGTGCCAACGAAGTACATCTGGATCTTTCCGAACAGACCAGGGTCCTGGTCGAGTTCCCGCGCGAGGGCTCCGAACAACCCATTGGCGGCGGGGGCCATGTCGTGCCCCCCCCGTCCTACATAGACGACGTTAATGGCGTCGTCGGACGTGTCAAAAAACGGGTTCGTCAGATCCGCCTGGTCGAGGACAGCAAAATCCCGTTCGGCGGCGCCGAAGGGAATGACCGCACAGTCGGAAGGAGAAATGTTTTCGTAGCGGTCCGTCAGCGTGTCGCAGTAGCCCTGCGACACAGAGATAATGCCGTCCACTCCGCCCATCGCGATCGGCTCCAGGCACGCGTGCATGGTGTACGCCAGCCAGAACTTCGGAGGCCGCTCCGAGGGCGGCTCGTCGAGGTAGTAGTCCGGCCGCCACGGGTCGTGCATGTCGATGACGTAGGGGACGCCATACCGGTATTTCCAGTACCGCCCCAGCACCAGGATCGGAAACGCCGTCGTCGAAAAGTACACGAGGTCCACCTCGCCCCGATCGAGAATGCGATTGCCGGCCCGGAGGTAGGCCCCGAGGGCTCGAAGGGCGAGGCTTCCCACGCCCAACGGGCGTGTCCACCTGGTGGGTAGCGCCGAAACATGTTCGACCCGCACGTCGGAGGGAACGGTTTTTAAGAGGAGGTCGTCCCGATTGTCGTGTACGTACCCCGGGTCGACGGCCAGGACGTGCGGTGCCCAGCCCATCTCTCGGAAGTAGGGCAGCGACTGGCGCACACGGTGCATGTCCGCCGCGTTGATCGGCGGGAAGCGGGGAGAGATGATGAGAGCAGTTTTCATACGGAGCCCGTGAGATAGATCAGCGGTACTCGTCTTTTATCGTCACTGATCAACAGTGCACCAGTGTGATAAATCTTGACCGATGAGCCTCTCGGTCTGCTCAGCAACTGGCCTAAACTCCTCGTTCAACTCTGCCCGCAAGGCAGGATCCATACTGGCTCCCTGACTGGCCCCTTCTTTAGTCAAAGCTGCTGTAGCCTTTTTAATCGACTGCTTCAGTTTATGAGGAAAAATTGTTCGCA
>CAZTDC010000220.1:0-2524 GCA_964612165.1 uncultured Salinivenus sp. | reverse complement strand
TATTTGTATATTTCTTTATAGTAAAGCTCCTCCACAAAATTTGCCTCTCGGGGAATGCGATCTCCCTCTTTCCTCGATTCTTGGGCATTTATTGCCTCTCTAAAGTCCCCAATATTCTCCCTAAGAGCTCGAATATGATAACGGTAGAGTGACCACATTGCCTCTACCGGATCTCTGAGCATACATATAATTTTTGGACGGGGGCTTATTTTGTGTATTCTGTGTGGTGCATTCTTGGAATATAAGTAGAAAGCCGACTTTTCCCCAATGCAGTCGTATTTATCGGCATCCTCAAAGTGCGATAAATATTCCTCGTCTGAAGTAACAGGCGGATCGCTGACCCACGTAAGGTCGCTGTTAAGATAGTTGAGCTCCCAAGTACCTGGTGCATATATTTTGGGATGATCCAATAGATACGAAATTAGCGAAGTAGTTCCGCATTTCGGAGCCCCAACGATGAAGAAATTAGGTTTGGCCATTTTTGAGCTTCGGCTGTCACTTGATCAAATGGTTTTGACCAGCTTCACGTCCAGTGGCCCAAATCCCGGTCAAGAAACGACGCAAGCTTCTGTGTATCCTCTCTGAACACTTCTCGTAGTCGCGCACGCGTGCTCGGATCCATGTCCGGATAGCCGTCCTTTCTGAACAGCCATTCCATGGTCTGGCGCAAATGGAGACCCTCTTTTAGCCGATCGGCTTGATACTGACCGATCGTTCGCTTGAGCGGATGGTAGACGTACCGGTTGATCCCATAGTACAGGAATTGGCGCGCCCGCTCGACCAGCGGGCCCCGAGGAGAAGTGCCACTCCGGGCCGACCGACCGTCGTCCCGCACCGACGGCGGACGGAAGGTCGGTTCCACCCCGATGTGGTCGTAAAGCCGGGAAAGCTCGCGTTCGACATCGTCCTTTATGTCGTCGAGGAGCAGAACGTGCAGTTGCGACCGGTCGAAGTACTGGAGCCAGCGCTGCAGATTCCGATAATGGAATCCGGGGGTGAGGAGCTGGTCCGGTATAACATTTAAAGCATCCTCGAAGGACTGGATCTGATTTACTCGCTGCAGATCCCACCCGTGAAAGTTTTGCCGTTGCAGGTGCCAGTAATACGAATAGGTCTGGTCGATGGGATTGCGGAGCGACGCAACGAGCCGGGCGTCCGGCACGTGTGTATGGGCCCGACGGGGCGCTACGTCCGACGAAATGTAGGAGACCGAAATCTCTCCGACGGCCTGCGCGCCGGCAGCATCTTCAAAATGCGCAGTGTATTCGTCGAGCCGTCCATCGATCGTGTCGAAGACGAAAAAATTTGTCTCCTTCACATCCGACATGAAGACCTCTGGATGTGCCTCCAGGCAGTTGTAGAGCCAGGTCGTGGCACACTTCGGGGCGCCAATTCCCAAGAACGTCGGAAGCATGCTCTCAGACACCACTCGTTCAGAGAATAAAGACTCGACAAGCGTTCGTGGGCTTCCTAAGGGTCGCTCAGCACTAGGTAGCAGTACTACAGGATGTAAAGCTCACCGTTAGGCACTCACCGCCGCAATACGTTTCTCGTATAGGTCCTCGTACGCGTCGACGATGGCGGTTTTGCTGAACATGTGCTCGCAGCGTGCGCGACAGTCCGAACGGTCAATCTCCTCGATTTGGTGAACCGCGTCGACCATTTCACCGACCGAATCACAGAGGAACCCTGTCGTCCCATGCGCTACCACCTCGGGCACTGCCCCATGCCGCGTGCCAATGACTGGCGTGCCGCAGGCCATGGCCTCCGCCATGACGATCCCGAAGGGCTCTTCCCACTCGATCGGCATGAGAAAGGCCGCCGCACGTCCGAGCAACTCGTTCTTCTCTTCGTCATCGACGGGACCCACGTACCGGATGTGCTCTCCGTCGAGGCTCGGCTCAATTCGTTCTTGGAAAAAGCCCTGTTGATCCTCAGGCACGTTTCCGGCGATCACCAGGGAGCGCCCACTTCGCCGAGCGACCTCGACGGCCGTGTGGGTCCCTTTGATGGGCGCGATGCGGCCCAGGAACACCAGTGGGGCATCGTCTTCCACTGCCGGCCGAAAATCATACGTCTCGAGCGGCACTCCATTGTAAACCGTGTGGACGGGCGCATGCGGGCGGATTTGCCTGGCAATGTGGTTGCTGCACCCGGAAAAGGCCAGGGTTCCCCCTCTCGCCAGACGCATGGCCATCCGGACCCGGCTCAGCGTCGGTTCGCGCTGATAGCTCATAATTTTGGGAAGTCGAAGGGGAAGCAGCGGGAGAAGATACGCCAGACGACCAAAGCTGTGAACAACGTCACTCCCCCCGAGAGCCGCCCGGCCCACCGTGAGTGTATTTCGAAGCGTGTCCCAGACGGATTGTGGATCCGTTCCGCCGTATGGCACGAGCTGGCACGGCACGTCGGACGCTGCGTGGGCCACGAGTGTTACATCATGCCCGCGCTCGACGAGACCGCACACGAGCATGTGCACGATACGTTCGATACCGCCGTACAAATGCGGCGGCACGGGCAGTGC
>CAZTDC010000219.1:0-5764 GCA_964612165.1 uncultured Salinivenus sp. | reverse complement strand
TTTCCGAGCCGGTGACCGACCGCATCGAGATGGAGGAGGGACCCGGCCACAGGCTCTCCGTCTCCTTTTCTCCAGCTACCCCATGGGTGAGAACCCTCCTGGTTGCCTGGACTCCATTTCTTCTTACGCTTGTTCCCTCCCTTATCGGAGCCGTCGGACTACTGAGCATTTCTTGGGCTTCGGTCTTCGTCCCCTTGGTCCTCGCTCCCTTCTTGATTATCGCCCTCTGCGCGCTTCCGGGGGCCGTTCTCTACTGGTTTTGGACGCGGTGGGCGCATACGGCCACCGTCACCGTCGAGAACGGAGCCGTTACGCTCACGAACACGCCGCTTTTCGCAAACGGGAGCACGACGACGATTCCCTGTGAGGCACTCGAGGACGTGCACGTGGGGATCAAGACCAGAAACGGAAATCCGATCTATTCACTCTCCCTCGTTCAGGATCCGTCCCGATCTACAGGACCCCGTTCAGACCAGAGCGAAATCTGGGTGGCTGGGGACCTGCCCAACGGAGGGGAGGTCGACGGGGTTGCCGCCCGCATCCAGGAAGCTGCTGAGCAACAGGCGTCATCCGCGTAGGCGCCCTCCGCTTGATCCGTCCAATGCCCGCGCTGCCCTCGCTTCTTCAGTCTGCTCCGTCCCTCCACCCGCTGGGACGGTCGGAGTAGGAAAACACGCCCATCATCGGGGCTTCTTCAACAACGAATTCCTCGATATGCCATCACAAGATCAGCAGGAAAATGTCTTATCCTCTACCCCCAGCCTCTCTTACGCAATTTTCAGAGCTCTCTTCGGTCTGCCCTTCGTCGGGATCGGATTGTTCTTGGTCGGAAACCCGTTGATGGCGGCCATAACAGGACATATCCAGGCGCTCATTTTCATTCCCGTTAGCGCCCCTTTTCTTTGGGCTGGAGGTTGGCTTTATTGGTGGCCGGCCTACAAAGAGTTCCGTCGGTGGCGCTTCTACGGCACGTCGCATCTGCAGCTGGAGCATGTGCCGGTCACCCTGGGATCGTCGCTCCGAGCCCGCCTCCGGGCCCCCATCCCCGGCGACGACCAGCCCCCCGATGACTTTCATGTCCGCGTGGCCGCCCTTAAGAGAAGCAAAAGAACAAGCGGTGTTGATGTCAAGTGGGAGGACCAGACGAACGTTCGCGGGCAGCCCGGCACCGGTGAAACGGAGGTGCCCTTTTCGCTCGACCTTCCAGTGTGTCCACTTCCGGACGATGAGATACAAGCGGCCCAGAACATTTCGTTCACGTCCGTGAAGAGCAAACTGGAGGGCCGCCTCGACTGGACGGTGGAAGTAACCGCCTCCTTCGACGACAAGCCGGACTACGAGGCCTCCTTCGAGTTCCCCGTCTCGGCGCCCGACGACCTCGAAGAGCATATCCCCGATGACTCATCCGGCGGGGGCTACATTGCAAATCGCTAAGATAATAAGGCGGAGACCGACTGGATTGCCGGCCGCCTCCAGGAAGCCGCCGAGCAGCAAAGGGCCGGCTCTTTCTTTTTCCGTTTTCGACACATGCTCTCTGATCCCATGAACACGCTACTTGCTCTTTTCCTCGCCAATGCCCTCCTCACCCTCCTGGTCGTGGGCTACGTGGTCCACAAGTACAATACCCTCGTGGAGCTGGAAAACGAGTACGAGAATGCGTTTTCCCAGATCGACGTGCAGCTCAAGCGCCGCTACGACCTCATTCCGAACCTCGTGGAAACGGCAAAAGGCTACCTGGAGCACGAGCAGGAAACCTTCCAGGCCGTGACGGACGCCCGCAGGCAGGCACAGGCCGCCAGCGAACAAGCGGCCGACAACCCCGGCGACCCGGAGGCCATGCAGTCGCTCCAGTCCGCCGAGTCGCAGCTGTCGAGCTCGCTGGGCCGGCTGCTGATGACGGTGGAGGACTACCCGGATCTGAGAGCCAACGCGACGATGCAGCAGCTCATGGAGGAACTGCGGACGACGGAGAACAAAGTGGCCTTCGCCCGGCAGCACTACAACGACGCGGCGACGCGGTACAACGTCGAGCGCGAGTCGTTTCCGACCGCCCTGCTGGCCGCCCCCCTGGAGTACGACGAGGCCGAACTCTTCGAGATGGAGATGGAGGAAGAGCGGGAAGCGGTGGACGTGGCCTTTACGGATACGTGAATGGGGAGCCACCGAGCTATGTAAGGGTGTGAGATTAGCCGGGGGACACCACTGCTCATTCCATGAAATTCTGCCCCCTTCAATGATCTGGTGTTCATTTTTGGCTTGGCTCCAAAAACGAACCAAAAAATCACGGCTGCGAAGAAAATGCCTGACGCTGGGAATTCCAGGTTCCCTGCTCCGGTCTCGCTGACGGGGATCTAGGATCCCCATCTTCAAACTCATTCGTGGCAATCTGGGATTGCCTTGCTCATTCAAACAGTGAAGAATTTCCGAGCGCTCGACCTGCGCAGCCGTCCGGGCGGCATTTTCTTCGAGGCTGGAAAGAATTGCTCCCGCGCCAAAAAGCCCGCTGACCCCGGGATGGCGTCCGGTGATTCCTCTCAAAAGGTCTCTCGATTTTCTTGCGTACAGAGAATGTGGTGTACCTACCGCACGGAGCAGTACCGGAGTGGACATCGCAGCCTTTTCTCTACGTGAACCGACCCGCACAGAGCCGTGGCAAACTTTTTTGGGCAACAGGAGGACGCCCGGCAACAAACCACGCAACTCGTTGCCATCTACGGCGTCACCGTGCTGCTTCTGATCCTGGGCGTGTACGCAACCGTCCTGTCCGTACTGGAATACGGGGTTGGACCCTCCCTCTTCGAAGAGGGCTCCGCCCTTGAGTCGGCCCGCGCGGCGGCCTATGGCGACGGGGCCATCGTGTGGGTCCGGCCCTGGATCCTGGCCATCGTCTCGGCGGCGATCCTGACGTTCATCGGCGGGGCGGGGCTGTTCCAGATGCGGTCGCTGCGGGACGGCGGCCACATCGTGGCCCGGCGCCTGCACGGCACGAAGATCGACCCCGCCCAGGCAATGGGGCTGAATCGACAGCTGCTCAACGTCGTGGAGGAGATGGCCGTGGCGGCGGGCATGCCCGCTCCTCCCGTGTACGTGCTCCCGGAGAAGGGCATCAACGCGTTCTCGGCGGGCCTTACGCCGGAGGACGCCGTGATCGGCGTCACCCGCGCGGCGGTCGACCGGCTCGACCGAGACGAGTTGCAGGGGATGGTGGCCCACGAGACGAGCCACATTCTGAACGGAGACATGCGACTGAACCTCCGCCTGATGGCCTGGACCCACGGCATCCAGCTTCTGAGTACCCTGGGGCGGAAGCTACTGTACGGCGCGGTTTCCATCCCGATCGGGTTGGGAAAAGGAGTGTGGAGGACAGCCAAAATGTTTTTCGGCATTCTACGCGGGGGGGAGCAGGGGAGCCAATCCGAATCCTCCGGCCGCTTCGGCTGCTGCGCATTTGCTTTCGTCGCCTTCGTCCTGGTTCCTCTGTTCTTGTACATTCTCTCTAATCTCGTCATGGCTATGTTCATGGGGACGGTTCCCATTTTGCTTGTTGTGCTCGGCACGCCGGCGGGCCGAATGATTCTCATCCTTGCCACGGCCCTTGCTGTCCTCGGCGGGCTCTGTTACCTCGGGGGACTGCTGATCAAGGCCCGCGTCTCGAAAGAGCGGGAGGTTCTGGCCGACGCGGCGGCGGTGCAGTTTACCCGGAATCCGGAGGGCATCGGCGGCGCTCTCCTCAAGCTCAGGGACTGCGAGCACGGCGGGGCCGTGCAGGCCCCGTACGCGGGGACCGTTCGTCACCTCTTTTTTGGAAGCGTGAATGGAACGACTGGGTTGCTGTCCACACATCCTTCGACCGAGGAGCGCCTTCGCCGCATCGACCCGTCGCTACTGGAGCGCTCCGCATCGGGCGGCGAGGGGCACGCCGACGATTCTGATTCGGACGCCTCGACGCTCTCGCCGGAGGACCTCGTCGAGCGGGCCGGCACCCTCTCGCCCGAGATGCTGGCGCAGGCCCGCGCCCTCCACGAGTCGATTCCGACCGACCTGCTGGACGCGGCGCACCAGTCGCTCGGGGCGGTGGCGCTTTCCTACGCCCTGGTGCTGGATGAGGACGAATCGATGCGATGCGATCAGCTCGATCTGCTGTGGAAACAGGAAACGCCGCCGGTCTTCGACGAAACGAAGCGGCTCTACGACAGGGTCGCGGACCTGGACCGGTCGCTGCGCCTGCCGCTCGTGGAGATGGCGGCGCCGTCCCTTCAAGGCCTCTCGGCCGAGCAGCGCGAGCGGCTGCGCGAGACGATCCGGGCACTAGCCGAAGCCGACGACCGGATCACGATCTTCGAGCTTGCGCTGGAGACGATGGTGCGCCATGCCCTCGATCCTGCCTCCTCAACCGGCAGGGCTGAGGGGACGGGCCTCGCTGCGGTGCAGGAAGACGTGGTCGCGCTGCTCTCGGGGCTGGCGCAGGCCGGGCACGAGGACGAAGACGCGGTGCGGTCGGCCTTTGCGTCCGGGTACGACGCGCTGGCGGAGGCCCACGACCTTCCCGCGGCCACCCCGACCGCCGCCGGGCCGGAGGCGCTCCACGCGGCCCTCGACCGGCTGGCCCGCACGCCCGACGCGCTCCGAAAAGAGGTCCTCCAGGCCTGCGCGCGGTGTGCGACGGCCGACGAGACGATCGCGCGGGCGGAGGAGGACGTGCTGCGGGCGGTGGCGGTGGCTGTGGGCGTGCCCCTGCCCGTTTCGGTGTCGCAAGAGACCGGTCCTGGTGTCGCGTCGAGCGAGGCCTCGGGGGCGACCTGAGTGGGGGATCCTCCCTCCTGTCCGCCCGTCGTCACGAACCACTGCGTTCCGACAATTTCTCGGTTGAGAAACAGTTGCCAACCGAAGGATTCGCTTCACAGCCATGTGTTCTTCCTCTATGATAACCTCTCTCTTTCTCCGTCCACGAATCTCTGCCCTGTGTCTTCCGGTCCTGCTTTTCCTCTCGCCTCAAACCGCGTCCGCCCAGCCGTGGGCCGTCCACGAGGCCCTGACCGGCGAGCAGTACGAGGAGACGGCCGCTCGCATGGCCGAGGACGGCTACCGCCTCGTCGACCTCACCGCCCACGCCACCAACGACACCGCGCAATTTACGACCGTGTGGGACGCGGCCGCCGGGCCGGACTGGACGGTGAGCCGAGGGCTTGCCCCAAGTGAGTACAAGTCCACGCAAAAGGAGATGGCAGCCAAGGGCTTCGGCCCCGCCGGCGTCAACGCGTACGTCATCGAGGACCGGGTGCGGCTGGCTGTTCGATGGGAGAAGGGCATTGCATCCGACCGCACGGTGCGTCAGGGACTGTCTCCGGATCAATACGCTGCGGTCTTGAAGCAGATGTCCGTTCATGGATATCAGCCCGTCGACGTCAGTGCCTCCGTCATTGACGGTCAATCCCAATTTGCGGGGGTGTGGGAAAAGAGCGAAACGAAGCACAAGGCACGCCTGGGGATGTCTCCAGACACGTACGAGAACGTTATTCGTCCACGAATGCAGTCTGAAGAGTTCTATCCGGTCGACGTAAGCGGATACGTGGTCGACGGGCAGACGCGTTACGTGGGCATCTGGAAGAAAGGGCCAGACACAGATCGAACCGTTCGCGTTGGACTCACGCCCCGCAACTACGAGAGCACGTTCTGGAATCTGGTCTATCGAGGCCACCGTCCGGTCCAGGTATCCGGATACGCCGGGCCGGAGCACGCGCAGGTGGCCGGCATCTGGGAAGAC
>CAZTDC010000218.1:0-5827 GCA_964612165.1 uncultured Salinivenus sp. | reverse complement strand
CCCCGAATCATCTGGCAGACGTTCATGTAGATCGTGTCCACGTCGGGCCGCTCCTCACGATCCACCTTGATCGGAACGAAGGTGTCGTTCAGCAGATCAGCCACCTCCGGATCTTCGAAGGACTCCTCCTCCATGACGTGACACCAGTGACAGGTAGAGTAGCCGATTGAGAGAAAAATGGGCTTGTCCTCCTCCCGCGCCTTCTCGAAGGCCTCCTCTCCCCAGGGATACCAGTCCACGGGGTTGTCCTTGTGCTGGCGAAGATAGGGGCTCTGCTCGTCGGCGAGACGATTGGGCATAATCGGAAAAACCGGAGATTAAAGAGGAACGCGTCAGATGAACGACCGTCCCCGTCTTCCGTTCGCCATTCTCTCTAACGGGCTTAAATGATGTGACTTCGGAAATGCATTTCGCTCGAGCGAGCGGCGTTCACGAGAATGGCCGGCCGGAATGAACCGTTGTTTGCACTCGGAATACTCTGTTGGAAGCCTTATGCAATAACGGAAACTCAGGAGCCGTCTCTTCAGTCTCTTCCGTGCCGAACGCACACGACGACATGTTGCAGGGAGCCAATGAGCACCCCCGCACCGATGAACACCCCGAGTCCAAGCAAAAGCACTATGCCGACTCGCGTCCACAACGGATCGGACTCTGCTGACCGGTCGTTAAGGGGAACGAGCGTTTCTCCGTCCACACGGAGGGCAGAGAGATACGGCCTCGGGTTGTTCGTACTCAGCCTCGAATCGACGACGATCGTCGCCTGCCTGCCCACGAGCGACGGGATGGGCTGCTTCGGCGCCGGGCCGCCCGGCTCCCCGAAGCGGGACCGATCCTGCTCCGACAAGCTCGACGCCGACACGAGAAACCCCCGGTCGTCCCCAGCGATGCGAACTAGCAGATACCAGGCGGGTCCCCCACCGGTGGCCGACTGCCGCCACCCCGCCCATTCGATTTGTCCGTCCACCGTGACGTATTCGCCGGATTGGGCGGTCTCCTCATCAGACAAGCGGGTATAGAGTCCGTACCCAGATCCGAAGGCCAGCCCGGCCCCTACGATAATTCCTGCCACCGCGAAGGGCAGAAGCACAAACGGATCGTCGGACGGATTCATAGTCAACCGGAAAGAGTGAGAGTTGAAACAGTCAAAACGCAGTTCTTACAAATCAGAGAGGTCAAAGCAGGCACTACTCCCCCACTCTCCTGTTAAGACCCAACCAGAATCGAGACGCTACCCTCTGCCACTTGCGCACGACAAGACGAAATATGCCTTCTGCAGCAAACCGTTTTCTGCTCCGCGCTCTTGGCCTAGCGCTTTTGTTGTTGTCGAGCGGGTGGCAGTGTGCTCAAACGCCCCAGGACGCCTCCTCCCCGACCGATACGAGTACCGTCGCCCAGGTCGCCTCAGACACGCTCCTCCCGGGCGCCGTTTTGCTCGACTCTACTGAAGCAGTTCTCCGCCGGTTCGAGGCAGCAAATCCTCCCGGTCCATCCGACAGTACCGCGCTTCGGCAGTGGACGACGGCTCTCCAGTCCGCGGGCGACTCCCTGCAAACCCGTGCCCCCGATAGCGCCCGAATGCTCCTCGAGAACGCACTCCGAGCGAGCCGCGCCCTTGGCGATTCGAATCGGATAGCCACGTACCTCAACGACGTTGGGACCACGTATTACTATCAGTCCCGCTTTGAGCAAACCCTTCAGTACTGGCGTGACGCGCTCTCGATGAGTCGCAGGACCGGCAACCGCGACGAGACCGAGAATCTTCTGAACAACATCGCGATCGTCCATGCCCGGCAGGGTCGCTACGAAAAGGCCTTGACGTGGTACCGCAGGTCGCTCGAACGTGCACGCGAGCAAAACGATCGGGACGGAATCGCTTCTACCCTCAACAACATTGGTCTTCTCTATCAGAACCAGGGCCGATACGAGGAGGCCCTCGAGTACTACCGCGAATCCCTCGCCATCGAGCGTGATCAAGACGACCGAGACGGCATCGCAACCAGCCTGAACAACATTGGCCTCATCCACCAGAGTCAAGGGGACTACGACAAAGCCCTCGACCGCTACCAGCAGTCCCTTTCCATCGAACGGGAATTGGGCGACCGGTCCGGCATCGCCTCGACCCTGAACAACGTCGGTCTCATCTACAAAAACACCGGCCGGTATGACGACGCCCTGGAACGGTATCAGGAATCACTTACCATTCAGCGGGAACTGGGGGACCGAGGGGGCGAAGCGAGTGCGCTCTCGAACATAGGGTTTCTTCAATTTCGTCAGGGACGCTTCTCGGAGGCCCTGCGCCACTTCGAAGAGGTACTCTCGATTGAACGGTCCCTCGACGACCGAGACGGCATCGCGAAGACCCTCTCGACAACCGGGAACGTCTATGAAGAACAGGGACGCCTCGACGCGGCGCTGAGTCGATACGAAGACGCCCTCGCGATTCTTCGTGACCTCGGAGACCGGAGTGGCATTGCCACCGTGCTGCAGTATGTCGGTGACGTGCGCAGGCGGCAGGGCCACTACGAAACGGCACTGAATCACCTCCGCGAGTCGCTCTCAATTCGGCGAGCACTCGGGGAACGGGGCCCGGCGGCCAAAGCGCTGAATGCCATTGGAACGGTCCTCGCCGAACAGTCCCGCTACGATCCTGCCTTAGACCGCTACCGGAAGGCCTTGAAGATTAATCGAGATGTGGGACGCCGCCCTGAAGTTGCCCAAAACCTGGAAAACCTCGGAACCGTTTACCTCAATCGGGACCGATTGCAAGAAGCCACCGACACGCTGAATCAGGCGGTCCGCTTGGCCGAACGCTTACGCCAAAACGCTACCAGTCCAGAAGCGCGTCGCTCGCTCCTTTCCACCCAGATCGAGTCGTACCGGGCCCTCACGAATGCCCACATTCGGGCCGGCCGCCCCGACTCGGCCCTCCGCTCGGTGGAACAGGCCCGGGCCCGCCTCCTGGCCGAGCGCCTGACCGGAGCGGTCCAGGGCGACACGACCTTCTCTGTGCCCTCCTCTCGGGCACTCCGCGCCTCTCTTGGTCCAGACGAAACGGCGGTGCTGTACGCGAACGTGGATGCCGGTACCCCACTCACCGCAGTGGTGGCTACACGGGATACAACCTTCACGCGTACCCTTCCCGATTCTTCTGTACGAACCCGCATCGGCCGAAAGCACGCAAGCCAGCTCCGCCGACTTCGCAAACAAGACGGCCCACTCATTAATGCGCTGTATGGAGGCGCCTCCGTCCCTTCAGGGTCTTCCCCGACCCTCGCGGCCACGGTCCGCCTCTACCGCTACTACCTGACCCGCAACAGCTCGGGCGACTCCATTCAGGAGGACCTCGCCCGGCGCCTGCACGCCGTTCTCGTCGAGCCGATTGACGAGCTTCTCCAGTCGACCGAGACGGTCACAATCGTCCCAAACGGTGCGCTCGGATATCTGCCCTTCGAGGCGCTTCGCGACTCGACCGGTCGGTATCTCGTCGAGACCCAACAGGTCCGCTATGCCCAGTCGCTGACGGTGCTTCGCCAGCTTCAGGAGCGCACTTATTCCACCGGCCGAAGACCACTCCTCGCCGTCGGCGGGGCCGAGTACAGTGCCCCTGCCCCCGAGGGACAGCGCCCCTTGCTCGCCGAACGGCGCGGCAACTCGACTGTACGGAGTGCGGAGCACGCTTCCCGACTGTTTCGGACGGCCGAACGCCGCCTGGAAGAGGGTCATAGCCCACGTGCCACTTACGCCGCCCTCGGGTACGACCAGTGGTCGGCTCTCTACGGCACAAAGCTGGAGGTCGAGAAGCTGAAGCGGGCGCTCGGCGCAGGCACCGCGCTCCTAACCGGCGCGGAGGCCTCCGAGGAGCGGGTGCGGCAGATGAGCCAGTCGGGCCAGCTCGCACGCTACCGGCGCCTGCACTTCGCCACTCACGGCATCGCGGTGCCGGAAGCCCCGCAACTGTCGGCCCTGGTCCTGTCGCAGGTCGGCGCCTCCGACAGCCTGGCGGCTCGGGATGGCTACCTGGCGATGCAAGAGATTGCCGACCTCCAACTGAAGACGGACGTGGCGGTGCTGTCGGCGTGCCGTACGGGGCTGGGCCGCATCATCGCCGGGGAGGGCGTGGTCAACCTCTCTCACGCCTTCCTCCGGGCCGGGGCCAATGCGACGCTGGTCTCGCAGTGGCGCGTGCTCGACTGGTCGACCCAGCAGTTCATGACGGCGGCCTACCGACGGGCTCAGAAGCCGGATACGTCCTTTGCCGAGGCCGTCACCGCAGTCAAACGCGACTTTATTTCGGGCACATTCGGGGACCGAAATACCGATCCGCTGCGTTGGGCGCCGTTCGTCTACTACGGACGGGAATAAGCCCCGTCCCCTGTGCCCCTCCAGCCGCTGGACGCGCCTCCCCCGCAAACTTCCTCCCACGAACGGTCTCTCCCAGCCCGATGCTCACACAGATTCTCCTGGCTCTTCTCGCAGGACTTGCCACCGGCATGCTCATCGCCTGGTACCGGCGATCGACGAATGACGCAAGTGATGCGTAAGTCGTGGTCTGGTGAGAACAGAGCCCCAAAATCACGCATTGCGGGGCACGCGTCCCGGCGGCGCCCAGCGACGACCGTGGCAGCGTCTTTGCTGAACCAGCACATTAGTCGATCCGCCCTAAAAGATTACGGCACAATCTGTTCGCCATTCTCGTCCTCCACGATCAGTGCATCGACCGGGCAGATGGCGGCTGATTCTTCGAGGCGCCCCTGCTCGATGTCCGGCGTCTCGTCCTGAAAGTCAACAATGTTATCCTCGCGAAGGACGAAGATCTCAGGGGCGAGATTGGTGCAATTTCCAGAGCCGATGCAGAGCGTACGGTCGATGCGAACGGTTCGGTCGCTGATCTCGCGTTCGCGGTGTTCGTCGTCCATGCGTCGAAGGGATCGGTCGGTGAATAGGGTCAAAGTTGAAATCTATCGCAGTCTCGCACGAGCGGGGGGCAGATGCGTTCCTCTGAAGACGTGCTCTGCCAGGAAGGAACGCAGGCGTTCACTCCCCCGCTTCCTCTGCCTGAACCGAGAGGCCTTCTCCCTCCCGCTCCAGTGTGTCGTCGAGGAGATTGCCGGCAATCTGGATGAAGTCCCGCTCAGTGATGATACCAACGAGGCGATCTTCGCGCACCACCGGCAGGGCTCCAATCTGATGCTCGCGCATCATCTCCACCGCCTCCAGCGTAGGCCGGTCGGGCGACACCGAAATCGGATCTTCCACCATGATGTCCTTGACCGGCACGCCTCCCTCTGGGGTCTCTGCACGCTCGGCCATGTGCCGCAGTAGCGTGCGATGGCTCACGAGCCCCACCAGCCGGTGCTGTTCGTCTTCGACCAGCACATGGCGGATGCGCTGCCAGTCCATGAGACGGGCCACAAACTCGATCGACTCCTCCTCGTGGACCGTGAAAAGCTCGGTCGTCATGTAGTCCTCGACGTTGGTCTCCTTCATCCCGGTGGGCGTGTACCCCTCCTCCAGCGTCGCAAGGGACCATTCATGCACGGGGTTCCCCTCGCGCTGTCGCTCCACCATTGCTCGGGTGAGGGCGCCGAGCCGCTCGGCCCGCGAGCCTACCTCCTTCATGCGGGCCAGCGAGTCCAGCTGCCACTGTGATCCGGTCTGCTGGGTCTCCACGCGCTTCTGGATGATGCCGAGATAACGATCGATGTCGGACGAATCGACGTCGGACGCGTGGAGACCGTCTTCCGCCTTCGAGAGAAGCGTATCCAGAATCAGCTCGTGGGCCGGCCGCTTCGACCCGTCGAGCCACACGAACTGCGAGGCGAGACCG
>CAZTDC010000217.1:0-5832 GCA_964612165.1 uncultured Salinivenus sp. | reverse complement strand
TCGTCGGGCCCGTACTCCAGCTGCGGCCCGCGATACCGGAAGAGGGTCTGCAGCACCTTCGTGACGGTGGCCGACTGCTTCTGTACGTACCACTGATCGGCCACGCGTCGGGTGCCCTCGCCCCACGCCGGGTACGGATGGATCGTGTCGCCGATGTTGCGGAGGGTCACGCCGTTGCGCATGGCAATCGTGAACGACGTGATGAGCTCGCCCGCATGGGCCCCGAGCACACTGGCCCCGAGAATCGTCCCCCTCATCGACGTGGCGTGCACCTTGATGAGCCCATTCGTTTCCCCCTCGGTGATGGCACGGTCGAGCTTACTGTAGGGGAACCGATAGGTGTCATAAGAGGTGCCGTCCTCGTCGAGCTCCGACGCGGTAGCTCCCACGTGGGCCAGCTCCGGATCGCTGTAGGTGACACTCGGCACGTAGGCGGCCTCGATCGAGCTCGGCACCTTCAGGAGCGCATTCGTGACGGCAATCTTCGCCATGTGGTTGCTCATGTGCGTGAACTGGTAGCGCCCCGTGACGTCGCCCACGGCGTAGATGTGGCTTTGGCTCGTGCGACAGCGGTCATTGACGGTGATGCCGTTCCGCGTACACTCGACCCCCGCCGCGCCCAGGTTCAGGCCGTCCACGTTGGCGGCCCGGCCCGTGGCCAGCAGCAGCGCGTCGGCCTCAATCGCGTGTGTGTCGCCCGCCGCAGCCGTCACCGTGATGGTGTCTCCCTCCTGCGACACCCGTTCCACCTGGGCCCCGAGCACGTAGTCTACGCCCTCCTCTTCGAGCGTCTCCTGCAGCATCCCGGCCAGCTCCGGATCGTCGTTCGACAGGATGCGGTCGAGCATGTCGACGACCGTCACCTCCGTGCCGAGCCGCGAGAAGGCCTGCGCCATCTCAGTGCCGATCGGTCCCGCCCCAACGACGACGAGGCGCTCCGGCTGCTCGTCGAGCTCAAAGAGCGTATCGCTCGTAAGGTAATCGACCTCACCGATGCCGTCGATGGGCGGCACGATGGGGTGGCCCCCGGTGGCAATGATGATGTAGCGCCCGGTCACCTGCTCGGTCGTCCCGTCGTCCCGTTTGACGGCCACCGTGTGTGAGTCCACAAAGTGCGCGTCCCCCGATCGCACGTCGATGTCCATGTCCTCGAAAATCTCCGGCCGGTCGGCGTCGTGGTACACCTCCTCCCGCACCGATCGCACGTGCTCCATCACGCCCTCAAAGTCCACGTCCACCACCTGATCGGGCAGGCCGTAGTTGCTCGCGTTGCGGGCCTGGTGGGCCACCTTCGCCGCCTTCAGGAGCGTTTTGCTGGGCACGCACCCCGTCCAGGTGCAATCGCCGCCGAGGGCGTCCCGCTCGATCATGGCAGTCTTGGCGCCGAAATTGGTGGCGATGCCGGCCGCAGAGAGGCCGCCGGCCCCGCCGCCGATGACAATCACGTCGTAGTCGGTGGACATAGCGATGCAGGATCAGTGACAGAATAGATCAATGAAGGGGTGGGAACGGCCCCTCCAAGCAGTTGTCCGCCCGACGCCACCGTTACGCCCCTGTCCCGACCGATCGAAATGTCCAGCGGAACGCCGTCGCTGTCCTGTTCTTTCGCTCCCGTTCGGAAGTCAGGCGTCGGAGCGACCATGACGCCGGTGCCCAGTCGAGGGTATGGGGAGCGGTCTGAATACAAAATCCGCTACCAATTTTTTCTCTTTCAATCCCGGCCCCTAGCTATTACACTGCTTTCCGCACATCCGCCTGTTCTTCGCCGACCAGCCCGTCATGACCGATGCGGAACCTCAGCAAGTGGCTCGGGGGCATCTTGGGGGCGCTTCTCATCGTGGGCCTGCTTGTGCTCCCCTCCGTCGAACAAGCATACGCACCGGACGCCGCAAACATCAAGAACACCGGCGATACCCTCTGGTACGCCCTCGTCACGCTTACGACCGTCGGGTACGGGGACTATTACCCGGTCTCCGTTCCCGGCCAAGTCATTGGGGCCCTGTTCGTCCTAAGCAGCCTTGGGGTCTTGGGCCTTCTGATTGGAAAAATCGCCGACCTCTTCACGAGCTATCGCGAGCGCCGGCGTCTCGGGCACCACGGCACCGACGCAACCGGCCACATCGTCCTTTTCGGCTGGAATGACTCGACGGCCCGCATCGTCCAGCAGATTTTGACGATGAACCGCCAGATCGTCGTCGTCACCAACGACCGACCGGCCATCGACGTGATCCACGATCGATTCGCGGACGCGGTCTTTCCGCTCTACGCCGAGTTCGACGACACGGAGCTACTCAGCCGAGTGAATCTCCGAAAGGCCGACCGCGCTCTTCTAAACATCGACTCGGACACCGACACGCTCATCCACCTGCTCAACCTCCGCAAGGACTTTCCGGAGGTCGAGTTCGTCGTGGCGGCCCAGAATGAGGAGCTGCAGGAAACCTTCCGCAACGCGGGCGTCGCCAAGGTCGCCTCCTCGGACGCCAACGCCGCCCACCTGATTGCCAGCGTCATCTTCGAACCTGACGTGGCCGCGTTCGCGCAAGACCTGATCACGACGGCGCAAAGCAACACCGATCACGACCTCCAGCAGTACGTCGTCGAGGCCGGGAGCAAGGCTGATGGGATGCCCTATGGCGACCTCTTCCGCGGCCTCTACAAGGACCAACGCGTGATCCCGATTGGCCTGAGCAAACCGAACGGGGACGACCGAAAGCTCATTAAGCTCCCCGACGACGATGTGCCTGTGGAGAGCGGCGACATTGTGATCGTCATTGCCAATGGCGGCAGTAGCGAACCGCTGCGGCGCAAGTGGGGGCTTACCCTGGGCACCGCTGCTTAAGTGCTCGTTCTCACTCGCATGCTCGATTCTATCCGCTGTGACCGACCATGAGGTCCATCCGTGAATCATCGTCCATGACCGAGGTGACTGTGGGGCCCAGCGAGGCTGTGCTTCGTCACCACCGGGACCACTGCTGAAGCTCACGGATCGGCACGACAGCATCCTGGACAGCAAACCAATGCATCATGCCCGACTCGCCGATTGATTTCGAAAACCACGTCGTTGTCCTGGGCTGGGATTCTCTGGCCCACCGCATTACGCGGCAGCTCGTGGTCGCCGATAAAAAGGTGGCTGTCATCACCAAAAAAACGGAGGCTCGGGAAGTCATCCAGGAGGCGTTCTCGCCGAAAAACGTTCGGGTGCACCTGTCCCAGCTCAACGACTGGTCGACCTTCGACCAGGTCAACATCGAAGAGGCCTTCAAGATCTTCGTCAACCTTGAGGACGAAGAGGACAGCCTGGTTGCCATTCTCAACATGCGGGCGCTCTACGAGGACCTGGACTTCGACGTGGTCCTGGACAACCCGGAACTCGAAGACACCTTCTACACGGCGGGCGTCACGTATGCCGTCTCGACCCGCAACCTGGCCTCGAAGCTCACGGCGAGCCATCTCTTCGAACCGGAGGTCGCTAACTATACCTCCGACCTTCTCTCCGCGTCCGATGAGTCCGAGGAGCACGACATTCAACAGTACGAGCTCCTCGACTCGAACGAATACGTGGGACAAACCTGGAGCGACCTCTTCTGGGCCCTGAAGGAGGAGCACAACTGCGTGCCCATCGGCATTGGCCGCCCGAACCCAGACACGGTCGGCCGAAAACTGACAAAGATTCCCCCGGACGATCGGACGCTCCGAGCCGGCGATCACATTATCCTCATCACGTCGGGCGCAACGGAAGAGGCGCTTGAATCCTTCTTCGGGACCGACGAAGGCATTGGGCGCTAGGGCAGAGACGTGTCGTCCTCTAGAGATTGCCGCCTCCTCCCCCCTGTATCCGAGCCGCCCGCCAGCGATTTAACACGCCGTCGATCGCGGGCCGCTACTCAACCGGACGGCCCCGTTCGAAGGTGGCCTTCTGCACCGTGTCGGGCGCAAACGCCTCTTCCAGAACCGGCACGCCGTCGGCCGGGTCGCAGTCGCCGCACAGGAAGAGGTCGACGGCCGCGTAGCTGTGCTCCGGCCAGGTGTGAATGGTCACGTGCGATTCGGCGAGGAGGATGACGCCCGTGACCCCGTCGTTTTCCTCGAACGGATGCAGACGCGTCTCCAGAATGGTGGCCCCACAGGTCCGTGCCACCCGAGACAGCACCTCCGTCACGTAGTCCACGTCGGTGAGGCGAGAGGCGCCGTACAGCTCACAGATCAGGTGCCGCCCCCGGCATGACTCTGGGGCGGCCGTCGGCGGCGAAACGGAAGACGAATTGGTCGACATGAGACGTCAGAATACTGCCCGGGATCAACCAGACCTCCTTTTGTAAACAGTCTCGAGCGGGAAGCAGGGGAATTCGCCCGGAGTTGGCGTACGGACACCGCGACCTACTCACTGTCGAGCTCGGCCTTCAGTTGTTCGAGCTCCTCGTCGGTGCCGGTGCTGCTGGCTCCTTCGAGCGCCTCGTCGATCTCTTCGTCGACGCTCTTGCTTTCCTCGGCCATTTCACCGTAGGCCTCGGCCATGTCTTCCTCCTTCTCGACCTTTTCCTTCATCCGCTCCATCATCGCGATGGTGCCGTCGCTGTCGCTTTTCGACAGCTGCTTGTTGACCTTCTTGGTGGCCGTAGCCGCCTTCGAGCGGGCCTTCAGCGTGGTGAGCTCGTTCTCGTACTGGCTGATTTGTTGCTCCAGGTCACTCACCTTCTGCTGCAGCCGGTCAGCCTGCGTCTTCTGCTTCTCGTAGCTGGACTGGAGCTGTTTCGCCTCACTCTCGGCCTGCTTCTTCTCGTCCAGGGCCTCGCTGGCCAGTCGGTCGGCCTTGTCGGAACTGATCTCGCCGTCCTTGGCCTTTTTCAGCAGCTTCTTGGCATCCGTCTCGTACTTTTCGGCCCGCTTCTGGGCCTCACTCATGTCGCGCTCCAGCTTGTTGACGACCGATTTCGTCTCGGCGAGGGCTTCTTTCGCCTCGCGCAGGTCGCCCTTCAGCTCTCGAATGCCCTGCTTGAGCATCTTCTCGGGATTCTCGGCCGCATCCATGGCGGAATGGGCTTCGGACTTGAACAGGTTCACTGCTCGCTTGAATAGACTCATAACGTTTGAGGATTGGTCAGTAGTTGGTCAAAGACCGAAATGAATTTCAGTGTGGGTTCCGCGGTTCGCGTTGGGCGTTGATCCCCCCGTAACGCAATACCCTTCGCGCATCAGTCGAGGCTCCGGCGCAGGTCGATGAGCTCGTCGCCGTACTCCTCCAGTCCCAGGTGCAACGCATTGATCGTTCCGCGCAACTCCTCCTGATCGAGGGTGGCTAGGCGCAGGGTGTCCCGAAATCGGACCTGCGTGCCGTCGTCGCTGAGGATGAAGGCCCCGTGGACGAGCGTGCCGTTCATCTGGAGCAGCCGCTTAAAGAGGCGACTCGTATCCGCCCCCTCCGGCACGCCCATAATGGCCTGTTGAATCTCCAGGATCGGGTCCTCGCAATCGATGACCATATTGGTGATGTCCCGCTCCTCGTTTTCAACGACAAGGAGTCCATCGTCCGCGTCCTTTTTTGTAATGACGAGGCCGATGTCGGTGACCCAGTTGCAAACGGTTTGAAAGACCTCAACCTCGCGCTCAGTTCGAGTAGCTTCCATGTGTGGAGATCGATTTGATGAATAGGACTGTGGAAAGAGAAATTGAGGCTCCCTCCCAAACTGGAAGGAGCCATCAAGAAGACTCATCGAGATACTCGATAACTCGCTCGTACGCCTGATTAATGCGCTTCGACACCGTCCCCGCAATCTCGCGCTTCTCGTCGTCGTTCTGAAAGCGATCCTGATGGTACTTCTTCATCATCCGCCG
>CAZTDC010000216.1:0-5843 GCA_964612165.1 uncultured Salinivenus sp. | reverse complement strand
GCCCGCTCACGCTGTCCGCTTCCTGGGACGACGTGGGGAAAGCCCATGAGAATCACCCTCATTCGATCCGCTCGCCAACCGGTACCTGCCGTGGCCCTCCGACTGGTTGACATCTACCGGCCCGACGATGAGACCACCCTGGAACTGCCCGACGACACCTACGACGTGCTCGGGCACTGGACCTATGCCATCGACGACGACATGCGCATGGAGCGGGTGTTGCTGGAGGTGGAGGAGACGGAGTCGTTTCTCGACTGGGTGGATGGAGTCATTGCCTCGAAGTACCGCGTGGTTCTTCAGTCGGTCGAGGCGACCCTTCCCCGTCCCGAGATGGAGGAAGAAGAGGACGAACCGGCATCGGAGGAGGACGAGGACGTGTCCGTGGAGCGCATTGGCCGCAATGAGCTCTACGAGTACGCTCGAGGCGCGACCGACGTGTCCGGAGTCTACTATGCGCTCGTCGCCCTCTCTATGATTGTGGCGGCGGGAGGGATGCTCCGCGATCAGACCGCCGTCGTCATCGGCGCGATGATGATTGCGCCCCTTTTGGGGCCGAGCCTCGCCCTCGCCCTGGGGACGACCCTCGGGGATCTCCGGTTGCTGGGCCGCGCCCTCCGGGCCAACATCTTGGGAATGATGCTGGCACTGGGGGGAGCGTTTGGCATGGGACTCGTGCTGCCCGTGTATCCCGAGACGGTCGAGATCGCAGGGCGTACCGTTATCGGTTTGCCCGATGTGGTCCTCGCGGGGGCGGCTGGAGCTGCCGGGGCGCTCTCCGTCACGCGCGATCGAGCCATGGGGCTCGTTGGGGTGATGGTGGCGGTGGCCCTTCTCCCGCCCGTCGTGGCCTTCGGCTTGTTGCTGGGCGGCGGCTACTTTGAGCCGGCCCTGCAGGCAGGACTGCTCACCCTCACGAACATTGTGGCCCTCAATCTGGCCGCCGTATGCACGTTTCTCGTCTTGGGCGTACGCCCCCGCGACTGGCGCGACGTCGAACAGGCACGCACCTCCGTCCGCATCGCACTGGGACTGTGGGGCGGAGCGCTGATTCTCCTCCTCGGCATCCTCTGGTGGATCGGGTGAACGCAGAGGTCCATCGTCGAGAGCGATCGCTCCACCTCGGTCAGTGCTGCATGGTAAGAACGGCGCGGAAGCGGGCCTCGTTCGTGATCATGCGCTCGTAGGCCGTCCCAGCTTCAGAAAGGGGAAACGTTTCAATTTCGGGCGTTACGTCCGCCATCGCGCTAAAGTCGAGGGTTTCCTCTGAATCCTTCGCGTCGCCGCTGGGCCAGCCCGACACCGATCGTCGGCCCTGGATGAGTGCCATGGGCGACACCTCCACCGGCTCGCCCGTCGCGGCGACGATCACGAGTGCCCCGTCCCGGCCGAGCCCGCCCACGACGGACGTGATGGCCGCCGAGTTGGGGGCGGTGGCCAGAATGAGGTCGGCCCCGCCCTGGGCCTGAAGCGCCTCGGCTGCGTCCTCTGTTGAGGCATTCACGAAACGAGAGGCCCCGAGGTCGAGGGCTAGGTCTTCTTTGTCTGCGCTGGTGGAGAGGGCCGTCACGTCGCAGCCCATCTTTGCGGCGTACTGGATGGCCAGGTGCCCCAGTCCGCCGATGCCCTGCACGGCAACGTGGTCGCCCGGGCGAAGGTCCTGATTCCGCAGCGCGTTGTAGGTCGTGATTCCCGCACAGAGCAGCGGCGCTGCCTCCTCGGGGTCCAAGTTCTCCGGCATCTTCGCGACCGCTTCGGCGGGAGCTGCCATGTACTCGGCATACCCGCCGTCAAAATGGATGCCCGTAACGAGGGCGTTTTCGCAGTTCACGAAGTCGCCCGCTCGGCAAGCGTCGCACGTGAAGCAGTGTCCGCCGTGCCAGCCTACGCCCACTCGATCGCCTTCCGTCCACTGCGTGACCTCGTCTCCCACCGCATCGACGACCCCGGCGACCTCGTGACCGGGCACCCGCGGATACTCGATGCCGGGAAAGGTTCCTTCTTTGACGAAGGCGTCGCTGTGGCAGATGCCACAGGCCTCTACGCGAATGCGAACCTCAGTGGCGTTGGGATCGGGGACAGGCAGGTCGACGAGTTCGAAGTTGCCGCCGGCCTCGGAAATACGGGCTGCTTGCATGGTCAGGGTACAGGAAGGGGAGTAAAGGCGAGTGGCCCGAATCGAGGGAGAAAAGCAAAACTCATTGGGCCTTTAATGTCAACACCTCCTCTATACCCTGGGGGTGACCCCGCGTTTCGGAGAGGAGAGGCCGCACCCGCATTCGTACCAAAAAACCGACGATTGCCGCACACGATGTAACCGGAAGAAGATCTCCTCCCACGACAGGGACCAAAAGACGGAGGGATCTTCGTAAACAAAAGCTACGGACTGCTGTCCCCATCCGCATTGTATCCTACCGTCCTTACGATCCCCCGACTCACTCATGGACCCTTCTGCTCGACCAGCCGGCGGAGACGGCGCAGCCGAACAGCCCTTCTCGTGCCCCGAATGTGATCGCACCATCGGCCACGCCAATCTGCTCTCCGGCGATTTTTCGTTCGAAGACGTGACCCCCCTCACCACCCATCCGGACGGCACCCCGGCGTTTCAGGATACGGGGCTTGATGAGGGTCCGCAGAAAGCCATCGATCTCCGATGCGACTTTTGCGGCTCCGAGTTCACGCTCGGGGTGGAAACGGACGAAGAATGAGCGGTTCTCGATTCCGTCCACTGGCGACAGATTTTGTTACTGCCATGCGTCGACGCATCCAATCGATCGAGTGGGCACGGCCGGGTGCAGACGCGCCCACGAATCTCACCGACGCCATCGAAGAAGGGAGCGTGACGGCCACCCCGCATCCGGACGGCGCCGTCGACGAACCGAAGGGATACACGGTCCATCTCACGCTGGAGTCCGATCAAACGGCGCTTGCGGAGCAATTTCAGGAGGCGCTTCTGGACGTTGAGCCCTCGACGGTGACGCTGCAACTTGAGGGCGTGGACGAGCCGATTCGGGAAGTGCCGGTTGGCGTCACCAAGGTGCCCTATCCCGGCGATCAGAATGATGCGGAGTTGAGCGTGAAGCCCGAAGGCCACGAGGCCTTTCACGAGCACTTCTGACCGTCGGGCTCGGTCCACACCGTTCCTGACAGCCCGTGAATTATGGCGGATCCCCAAACGATCCGATTTCCCCGCACGGTCACGGTGAACGGGCGCCGCGTATGCATCCGCCCCATTACCCCGGACGACCGCGATCGGATCGTGCAGGGGCTGCGCTCCATGTCGGTCGAGACCTCGTACCGCCGCTTCTTTACTCCCACCTTTTACCCGGACGAGAAGACGCTCCAGTACCTCACCCACGTGGACGGGGAGCAGCATATGGCCCTCGGGGCAGTCGACTGCACGCGCGAGGGGGAGCCGGGCATTGGTGCGGCCCGATACGTGCGGTTATCGGACCGTCCCTCGATTGCCGAGGCGGCCGTGGTCGTCATCGACGCGTACCAGCAGCAGGGCATCGGGTCGATGCTGATTGCCGCCCTGAGCCGGTACGCCGCCGACCACGGGGTCGACGTCTTCCGTGGCTTCGTGCTTTCGGAGAATCGAGACTTTTTGGCGTACCTGCGCACGCTCGAGGCCTCCAATGAGCGGGCCCGCGACGGGGTCATTCAGATCGACGTGCCCGTCTACGCCCGCGAAGACGATCTTCCAGAAGGGCCCGACATGGAGCGAGCAAAGCGAGCGTGGACGACCGTCGAGGACGCCCGACTGGAGGATTGTGCGGGTACTCCGGCCGCATAACCAGCTCCCTTGCCCGTCCGAATGGCACTCTCGAAAAATGAGGGGAAATGGGAGCAGGGTGTCCCAGAAAGTGGACGGTGGAGCGAAGTTCACTTCACAACAAGGTCCGTGTGCCCGGTCACTGTGCAACCGATCCGTAACGTGCGTTGCTCAGATCGGACGGATCGACGGTCGTCTGACGGAACGTCGGAGGGAATACCGGGCTTCTTCTCCCCCTGGACTGCCGAAATGGCGGAATGTACGGTCTCTTTACATATTCTTGAGGCCTCCTTTTCACATTCCCCCCGCCTGGATTGCATTTTGCTGCACAATAATCATCCAATGTGCCTCGTTAGGAACACGTGGTGTGATGCCTGATTCGTAACACTTTGCATTTGCGATTCAACAGAGGAATCGCGACGTTATGTAAACTGAACAGGAGGCCACGGGTCCTTAACCTTCGGCATCCTCGACACTTTCGGGATTAGAGCTTCGACATATATGGCAAAAGACAGAGCGGAAGTTGTCACCAAAAAGACGGCCTCGAAGGATCAGAAGGCGCGAGACAGCCAGCATGAGGCGCTACAAGAAATGAGCGACGAAGACCTCATGTCGCAGTTTCAGGCTGGTACCGTGGAAGCCTTCAACATCCTCGTGGACCGGTATTCGGATCGTCTCATGCAGTACCTCTACCGTTTCCTCGGCGACATGAAGCGGTGCGAGGATCTGCTGCAGGAGACGTTCCTCCGAGTGCACCGCAATCGGCACTCCTACCGGCGTATTGCGAAGTTTTCGACGTGGCTCTATACCATTGCCGGAAACCTCGCTCGCTCGGAATACCGGAAGCGCAAGCGGCGACGGATGCAGTCCATTCAGTCCGTCAACCGCGACAATGAGGAATACGAGATGGAGATCCCGGACGAGTCGTTCTCCCCGGACAAGCACGCGGAGAGCACGATCCAGGATCACTACATCCAGGAGGCGATGAACGAGATTCCACCGGCCTTCCGCGAGGTGGTGGTCCTGCGAGATATCCAGCAGCTTGCCTACGACGAAATCGCGGAGATCACCGGGCTTCCGATGGGCACGGTCAAGAGTCGTATCAACCGCGGCCGCACGAAGCTGCAGGCCCTGTTGGAGGACGTGTATCCGTTCCAGGACGAGTAGCAACCCCGTCTCGCCCCCGTATCCGAGGTCTCTCGGTTCTGACTCATTCCAAGCGCGCCGGATCCCATTTGGGGTCCGGCGTTTTTCTTTGTGTGTCCTCCCGTTTCTCTTTCTCCTTCGTCTCTTGTCATGAGTGATCATCCCGATCCTGTTCGCGTCCAGGTGGACACTGACGCCCAAACGCTCACAGTCGAGTGGGGCGACGACCACGACTCGGTATTTGCATTTTCCCGGTTGCGGGAAGCCTGCCCGTGTGCGGAGTGCCAGGGAAAGACCGTTGAGCACATTCCGCCGCCGGACGCTGACTCTCCCGATAACGGTCGAGACGAGCGATGGGCAGATCTGTCTATTGAGTCGATTGAGCCTGCGGGCAGCATCGGCATTCGCATCGAGTGGAACGACGGGCACAACGCAGGCATCTTTCGGTGGGATCGGCTGCATCGCCTGCAACCGCCCGGGTCTGAAGCCTGAGTCGTGATGCGTGAATCGTGAGAAGTTGCGGTCGACTCGCAGGAGAGATCCGGCACCATCGCCGACGTGCCCGTTTTAGGACCACACGATCTGTTTTTCGTGGCGACCGGGGCCGCAATCCCAGTTAGAAGGGTTTTCTACGCCGTTCCTGCTCCATTTCCTGAGACCGGCACGTCCTTCGGGTCGGTCATGGATCGTTCGTTGTCCCGGAGAGCGGTCAGATCGATGCGCTCGGCGTCGAGATGCTGGGCGATTTCTCGCGCAAAGTAGGGGTGGCACGTGAACACGAAGAGCTGCCGCTCCTGCACCATCTCGCTGAGCAGTTCGAAGGCGGCGTGGCGGCGCGGCTGGTCCCAGTTCACGAACACCTCGTCGAGAAAGACGGGCAGCCGCTCGCGGTCGGCGTCGAGGTGGTCGATGATGGCGAGGCGCA
>CAZTDC010000215.1:0-5894 GCA_964612165.1 uncultured Salinivenus sp. | reverse complement strand
AAGCGGCGGAGGCGGCGTTCTTCGGCGGGGGACAGGGCGTCGGGCACCTCGTCCTCGTACTCCCGCACCAGTGCAGCCCGCCACATGTTGATGCGGGCACGGGCCTCGTCGCTGATGCGGCGGACGTCGGCGACGGCCTCGGGGGTGGCCTCATAGGCGGTGCGGACGTTGGCTGACTTGAGGCGCACCACGTGCTTATGAATGATGCCTTCCACCTCCCGCACCTCACCGATGAAGTGGTGCTTGAGGTGATCACGGAGCGCCTCTTCCTGAATCTCGTCTAGCCGCTCGGCCCGTCGCTCGTCGATCGAGTTGAGGAGGTCGTCTCGCTTCTCAATTAGGCTTTCGACCTCCCGCTCCAGTCCCCGAATCGCCTCCGTGAAGCGCTCCCCCTCCTGCTTCAGCCGCCGGCGGCGCCGGACGAGCGAGAGGCGGCGATACCGCCGTACGGCCCATCCGGCGCCGAATAGGCTCCCCGCTCCCGCAAGAGCGAGCGCAATGAACGGGAACCCGAGAACGCCAACTGCTCCAGCCGTGACAGCCAGGGCAACGGTCCCCGACAAAAAGAACGTCGCAAACGGACTGCGCTCGGAGCCCGCCTGGCCGCGCTGCCGTCGCGCCCGGTTCATCGACACCTCTGCCGGCTCGAGGCGCCCGGCTCGAACATCGGCGAGGGGGGGCACGTCCGACGGCTCCACGTAGCAGGCCGTGCGCAGCGCCTCCACGAGCTCAGCCACCGGCTCCATCTGCGCCAGCTCCTCGAACAGCGGGGACTGCTCCGGCTCGTAGAAGTCACTGTCGCGGAAGAGCAGGTTCTCCCCGGTGTCGTACCGCTCCCAGAGGCTCGGCCGGACAGCGCAGGCCCGCAGGGCGGTGTAGATGGCGAGGCCGGGAAAGCGGTCGAGGAAGGGACCGAAGTCGGTGTCGGTGCGGTCGGGATGCTGGTAGTTGCGATGGCCGACCTCTGCGCTCCGCCACCCCTCCAGGGCCGGCACGTAGGCGGTGTCGTAGTCCACGAGCCGGAGTTGCAGATCGCCGTCCCCGTTCTGCACGAGGACGTTGCCGTGCTGCAGGTCGCCGTGTGCCAGGTCCTCCGCTTCCAGATCGGCCATGAGGTCGGCCCACGCTTCGGCAAGGCGGGCGAGCGTGTCGGGCGCATCGAGATGCTCTTCGACGAATCGGTTCAGAACGGTGCCCTCCACCCACTCCATCTTCAAGATCGGGTAGTCCGTGCCCGCCACCCGGATGCCTTCGGTCTGGTAGTCGAAGTCGACGAGCGCCTCCAGCTCAACGGTCTCCAGGTGATCGGCGACCGCCTCGTAGCGCGCCCGCTGCTTCGGGACGTCTTTCAGAAAACACTTGACCGCCACCGGCCGGTCGGTGTCCGTCGTCATCGGGAAGACCGCGGCGAAGGCCCCGGTGATGGGCTGCGGGAGGCCCAGGACGTTGGTCCGGGGCGTGGCCGTCTGCAGCGCCGGGTCGGCGAAGGAGGATTCCGGCACCTGGACCGCCTCTTGGTAGTCGCTGGGGGTGGGATAGTCCGGCATGTGCGTTGACGCTATTCTTGCTTTCGCATGAGACGGCCCGAGCCGACGTGCTCCATTCCGGTGTGGGTCGGAATGAGCGCATTTCCCCTCTTCCACACGCCCGTACTCCCAAACTCACACACTCAATTCGGCACATCCTCCGAGGCATCATCCCCCGCTTCGGACGATGTCGTCAGTTCCAAAACGAGAAGAGTGGCGTCGTCGTTGCGGAGCGTGTCGTCGGCGCGGGCGGCCGCTACCCGCTCCCGGAACGCGTCCTGATCGAGCTCGCTCACCGTTGTCGGCTCGTCCTCCATCAGCCAGGCGGCGACGGCGTCGGTGGCCAGCAGGAACCGGTCCTGGGCCGCCCACGTGCCGCTCGCTGTTTTGGGCGCGGGCATCTCCTGGTCCGCACGGCTCGGCACCAGCGCGGGCCGGTTCGTGAAGGCGTCGGGGGTGTCGAAGGGCCACCGCTGCCGGACCGCGCCGTCCCGAACGTGGAAGAGACAGCAGTCCCCGACCGCGACCGCCCGCCACTGCCCGTCCGCGTGGAGGGAAAGGCCCAGCAGCGCCGCAAACGCCCCCTCCGCCGCCTTTGCCCCGACGTACCAGGGCCGATCTGCTGCCTGCTCGGTCGTCCCGGCCCGCCACTCGGCCTGCCAGTCCGGGAGCCCATCGCGGAGGGCTTTGGCCGTGGTCGTCCCGGTCTGCACGACGCCCCGCACGAGGCGCTTGGCCCAGGTGCGGGCAAAGACCGACTCCGTCGCCCCGTCGGCCACCGCCGCGCAGACGGGCCAGCGGTCGCCCGACACCGCCGCGGCATCCTCGTAGTCCCCCGACTCTCCTCCCTCCCGAGGCACCGCGTACGTCCGATGGTCGACCGACAGATTTTCCATAAGACCGCGTTACATTGCGTATCTCGTATTGCGTATCTTGTATGCTGCAATCCCAGATACGAAATACGCAATACGAGCGGATTGGCAGAGGGGCGTGTTTGAGGCAGCGAGTCGTCCTCGTTTTTTCCCGGCAGGGTGCCCGAATCTACCGAAGGTTGCTCGGGCGGGTCCCGATCTCTAGGAACGTGACCAGCGCTGTGGGGTCCGCATTGAACACGAAGCCGCGCGTGTCGAGGTCGACGGTGTATCCCTCCTGCTCCGCCGCCGATCGCATCGAGAACGGCAGGCGGCTCGACATCTGGAAGAGCGTCTCGGCGTACTCGGCCTCCGGCGGGAGCTCGGCCCGGCTCGACGGCAGCTCTACCGGCGTGGCCTCCGACTCCGAAAGGTGCACGTTGAACAGGAGCACTTCGCCATCGTCCGTCGCAAACTCGCGAAGCTGCTGGGCGTAGCGAAGTGGATCGCCGTCCGTGGCCTCCCCGTCGGTCACGTTAAGCACCACCGGCGGAAAGCTGCTAGGGTGCTCATCGATCCAGTCGCGGACCGTCTGCGCCGCCAGATCAAGCGCCTGGCACATGGGCGTGCCGTTCTTGGCCTGCGGGTCGAACCAGATGGGCGTCTTCACGCGCTGCTCGGTGGTCCCTCCCTCCCCGTCATCCACCTGTTTCACCCGTTGCTCCATGCGACGGGGCCGGTCGGCCAGGTGGCTGATGGGCACCAGGCCCGTGCCGGTCTCAAACTCTTCGGCGGGCTGAATAAGGCGCTGCACACGCTCGCCGTAGCCAATCACCCCGACGTGGAAATAGTCGCGCACGCCCTCCTCCTTCGCGCAGCGGAGCACGAGGTTCTGGAGGAGACGGTTGACCGTGTCGGCCAGCACGCGGGCCTTGCTCGGCGCCGCGTCCCCCTTCTTCTCGGCGCCCCCGAACGGGTCCTGCATCGAGGCCGACTGGTCGAGCAGGAACAGAAACGCGGTGGGCTGCTGGCGGCTTATCTCAGCGGAGTAGGGCATGGACGAACGTGCGGTTGACAAACCAAGATGTTCAGCAATCCCATTGCCCACGCCCCTCCTCGTTCCCGCGGCGATGTAAATGAGCAGAGAACTTGTCTTGTCCCGTCAGCCCATCGCCTCCCACATCAACTCAAATCCTCCAGAAGCGTCTGCGCCTCTTCCTTGTACTCCGGATCGAACGGATCCTCCGCGGGCATCTCTAGCACCTTTTTCAGTTCCTTCCGGGCATCTTCCTCGCGGTCCATCTTGAGATACGTCTTGGCCAGCTCCAGCCGATGGAGCCGCTCGTCGTGCAGTTCGATGGCCTGCTGGAAGTCCTTCACGGATTGCTCGAACGACGCCTCGGGCAGGCCGCCGTACACCGTCTTCACGATGGCGCGGGAGAAGAATCCCAGGTCCGCGACGCCCCGGTGCCAGCGAGCGCGCGTATGATAGGCGCCGTCCAGGGACGGGTCGAGCTCGATGGCCCGATCGGCGTGTCGCTTTACGGCCCGGGATCGCTGCACGCGCTCTTTCGTCCCGGCGTCCAGCGCAATGCGCCCTTCCGCAATCGCTTTTGCCAAGTGAGCGTGGGCATTGGAAGAATCTGCCACGAGCGCAGCGTCCGCAAAGGTCAAGGCCTCCTGGTACCGCTTGCCTCGGGCCTCCTTCTCGTCAAGGGTTTTGGCGATGTCGACCTCAGTGAAGGACATCCGCCAGAGCACCTCAGCGTTGTCGCCGTACTCGGTTCGAAGCTCCTCTAACCGCGACAGGGCGTCCTGAAAGTTTCCGGCCGACCGCATCGAGTCGACCCGGTCCAGGGCGCTGGCAAGGGCCTCCCCGTCACTCGATTGGGCAGCACTTGAAACCGCCAGGACAGGGCTTCCAATCAGGAGGAGAACAACGACGCCAACCAGTTGAAATGATCGGAAACCGAAAATAGACATAAGCACAGGTACTGGACGGACTCAAAAAACGAACAGACGCCCTTTCGGCGTTGTCTACGCGCTAGGGGAGGCTTCCTGATCCGGCTCCGGCTCGGCATCGGGCAGTGTGTGGTGGTCGAGCATGCTTTTCCCGAGTAGATCATGAAGCTCTACGTTCCAGGTGCCGGCTCCTTTTTGCAACTGAAGGGGCACCGACCGACCGTTGTCGAGATGCAGCATGAAGTTCACGTCATCGATCACTGCCCACCATTTGATGTCCTCGATGCGCTCCAACGGAATGACTTTACGATACCGTCCTGTCCACGTCCATCCCCGGATGCAGACGTAATCCGCAAACAGGAGAGCCCGCCCAAACCAGAGACGACGATGGGGCAAACAACAACGATTGGTGAGAATCGGCGTCCCGGAGACTGACATCAGAGCAGCGCGTCGTCAAACGAGTGCAGGAGTGCCATCAATTTCACTTCCGGTTCAATGAGGCAGGGGCCAAATCGGTTTCATGCCTCAACAGCTCGGAGCTCGGCGTCCGGCAGGGGTTCGTACAGCGATCCAGGGTCACTTCCCCGCATAGCCCGAGCCAGAGACTGCGCCAGCGCGGTGAGCACGAGCGGGCGGCGCACGTTGCGTTCAGTGAGGTGAATGGCCTCCTCCACGAGCGTCACCATGCCCTCCAGGTCGGCGTCGGGAAGGTTGCGGCAAAAGCGAGCCACTGCTTCTTTCTGATCTACGTTCACGAGCGGTGCGTCCTCCCCCATTTCCCGGTACAGCATGAGATCACGCACCCAGCGGAGCATGAGTCGCAGCACGCTCTTCACCTGCTCGCGCCCCTGATTTGAAATGTCCTGAACACAGCTCGTCAGCGAGTCGACCTTCTGCGTGTAGGCGGCGCGGAAGTAATCGAGCACAAGCTCGCGGCTCGTCATGAGCGCCTCATTTTGGGCAAGGTCGAGTGCGTGGCTGTACGAGCCGTCCGCCATCCGGGCGAGCATGGCCGCCGCGCCTGGGTCGGCCCCCTCTCGTTCTACCAGCGCCGTCTCGATGGACTCGGGCAGCAGTGGATCAAACCGCAGGCGCTGACAGCGGGACACGATGGTGGGCAACAGCTGCTCGGGTCGGCTCGTAGTGAGGAGGAAGACGGTCTGCGGGGGCGGCTCCTCCAGCAATTTCAAAAACGCATTGGCCGCCGTCTCATTCATGTGCTCCACGTCGGTTACGATCGCGACCTTGTACTGCCCCTCCCCCGGCCGAAAGCTCATGGGCCGCAGCAGGTCGTCCTTGACCCGATCGATGTGATACATTACCTGCTTGTTCGAGGTCTCCGTCGGGTCCGACAGCGACGGGCGCCGCACAAAGTCGACGGCCGCGTACGGATTCTCGCCGAGCCGCTGGATGCGCTCGGCCACGTCTTCCTCCTCGGTCCCCTTGGGATACGGAAACAGGACGTGCACGTCCGGATGCACCATGCGGCGCGTCTTCTGGCACGCGCGGCACTCCTCGCAGGCCTCGGCCGCCTGCTCGGTACACTGCAGGGCCC
>CAZTDC010000214.1:0-5898 GCA_964612165.1 uncultured Salinivenus sp. | reverse complement strand
CTGGTTGGCAAAATGGTCGAACTCCCGCTGAACGACCTCCGCCTGTGGATACTCGGCAATAATCTCGAGTGTGGCATCGGTACTGTAACTATCGATGACCACGATCCGCTCGGCCCAGGTGAGCTGGCTGAGGGTACGACTTATATTTGCCTCTTCGTTGTACGTTAAAATTAACGGTGTTACTGTACGCAAGTCCATCCTTTCAGTACGAGCTCGTTACGAGTACTTTCTGGCAAACTTTCTGTGCATTCAGTCTGAGTTCTTTTCGAGAGTATCAGTTGACCTGCTTGTAGCCGGACTCGGCGACTTCCCTGTAAAGGGTCTCCCTGCTCTCCAGCAGCGCGCTTCTGATGGTCATTAAGAGGGACAAGAAATTCTCTTCATCCAGGATGCAAACCTCTTCACTGGCCGGAACTTCCTCTACACAGGAGATCATCCAAGAGGCGGAGGGACCGAAGGTATTCTCATTCTGGGAGGCTTCCTCCGGACTCATCCATCCGAAGGGCGTGGTGTGTTTCCAGAAGGCGAAGGCAAGGTGTGCTGTGGACATGGCGGGCGGCCTTAGACACATTCGAAGGATTGCCACCTTTAGAATACCAAGGGCATCCGTTTTTTATGGGACCAGCTAACCCTGGGAATATACGCCGGCTCTCTTAACTTGAGAGTGATCATGACCAGAAATTTCAATCATCATACTTGGACGCATGCCGGCCGATCGGCCTCCCCCAAAATCCACTGGTAGCTCGCCCGTAGCTGTGCGGCTACTCCTCCCCACGTGTATCGCTCTTTCACCAGCGCCCGCCCTCGTTGCCCCATTTCTCGTAACGTCTTCGGGGAACAGTGAAAGGCTTCACGGAGAGCCTCGGCCAATGGACCAGCCTCAGGCTCAACCCACCATCCGCAATTACGTCCTTCTAACTCTTGCCATGGCGTACCTGTCGTTGTAATGGCTGGTAGGCCAGCAGCCAACGCCTCGGCGACGACAATGCCGAAGTTCTCACTATGTGAAGGAAGCACGAATAGATCAGACTTACGATACACCTCCCATTTTTCCTCCTCCGAAACGGCCCCGGCAAACCGCACCATTTTTCCCAGTTCGTGTCGCCGGACCTGTTCCTCCAAGTCATCGCGGTGATTTTCTTCACTGGGTCCTACCAGCACAAGCTCCCAGTTCTCAGGACGGACCTCTGCCCACGCTTCGAGGAGCATTGGCAGCCCCTTCTTGGGATGCAGGCGCGAAAGAAACAGGGCTCGCCGGCGCTCAGGCGGTGGGGCCTCGGGGTCGTACGGCTCAGGGAGCTGAACGCCGTTGGGGATCAGGGCAACTGGTTGGTTGAGTCCGAGGTCTCGCAGTGCCTCCACCTCCTCTTCCGAAGTTACATGGAAGAGAGCAGCCTGCTGAAGGGCCCATTCCTGGTAGGCCGTCCACACGAATTGCTTCCGCCACCGGTTATGTTGCAGGGCCCACGGTGTCAACATGCCCCGGGTGCTCACAACGAGCGGGACGTTCAATCTGCGGGCAGCAAAGGCAATTGTCCCATGCGTGGGAAGCCAGAGGCCATGATCGTGGACCACGTCTGGGCGGGCGGCCTGGGATTGATCTTGCAGCGCGCGATAGAAAGACAATGGTCTCCTGAGCGTCTGTACTGCTCCATTTCCTACTCCTGCACGACAGACGCTGACTGGATCGGATGGAAGAATCGCCGCTTGCTCGCCTCCACTCAAATTCGGAACAGTTGTAACCAGGCGAACCGATGTATCTTGCTCCGCGAGTGCCTCACACAGAAACGGGACGCTCCGGGAGGGCCCTCCGTAGCTAGCCCGTGTGGTCGTAACCGTATGGATGACCTTCAACGCAGTAGACGATGTCACGCGGTCACCTTCTGCTGTTGACGCCGAGGCACGATGAATTCGATCATACGTCCCCCGATAAAGAGCGCCCCCATCACCATGAACCCCCAAAATACATTGTTGAAAAAGAACTCAAAGGCGTTCCCCCGCCAAAAGATCGAAAACAGACCCAGGTAAACAAGCCCTCCAAGAAAATACCCTCCGAACCATCGCTCGGCGAGCCTCGACGCCCAGGAGGCAAGCGCCCCAAACAGGAAAAGAGCGATGACAATTCCAGTAGCGCCTCCAGAAAGATACGCGTCAACAATGAACGGTGGCTTCGCGGAGGCCCTGCTGTCCCTGTCAATTACCCCGGTCTCGTAGGCTCGCTTCATCGCCAACTGTTCCAAGCCGGGTTTCCCCGGCCAGAGTGCCGAAGGGACAATGCTTATCAGACCGTTTTCAACAATCGCGAGCCCGTAATGGGAACGACGAGAAGGAACCTCATCAATATATTCCGCAAACATGCTCGCCAGAGATAGGCGCTGGGTCAGGATATGCCACGTGTTCTTCTTCAAGCTTTCGGCCTCCATTGTACGTACTTTGTCGAACGCGAGCCGCGCTGCCTCTTCGTCGGACATGTTTCCATACCAGCTGTTCGAACGCACAATGCCCCCATAGGTGGGCAGAATGAAGAGGAGAAATGCCAGCATGACAGGGAATGTAGCTACTACTGCACGCTTGTAGGTAGGATATAGGAAAGCACCAAGCAAGACGAAGAGTAATAGGACTGCTCCCTTCCATCCACTCAAGAATGCCTCGTACAAGTTCACAGCAAAGATTACTCCCGTGACCCCTATGAGCCACGGTCGCTTTCGGATCAGCGATACCGCAAAACTGAGCACGCCTGCGATCATCGCTAAGCTACTCAGGTAAACTTGAAACTGTCCCAGTCCCGGAATGATTTTCAGTGCCTGACTCGCCAGGAGCACGCCTCCCGCAATGTACAGGAGCAGCCAAACAAGCTCCCCGTTCCACCAAATTTTCCACTCCCCACTTCTCCGATAGTCCATCGTGGCTAGGATTCCGGTGGACAACGACGCGTGCCCCAATACGTAGTAGCGTTGCGCAGCGGCCGCAAGTTCTCTTTGGTGAAACGTTGCCATCGACATTGTGCTGCAGTCGAGGTAGTAACATCCCTGAAGGGACGCGAAGTAGAAAATTGACGTGACGGCCGTATAGCCCGCAAAAAACAACTGCGTAAACCCGATCGGACGAAGCAGTTGTCGCTCCAGGGAGGAACCGCCTGGAAGAGGCTTCACATGTCCCCGAAGGGTTAGGTAAAAGATCCAGAATGAGCCGCCCCATGCAACGGCGTAGGACGCCTCCGGACTGGCCTGAATGAGGGCCGCAACAACGTAGGGGAGAAAGAGAAGGCCGTATCGGAAAAGAGTCATGGCAATAATCAGACCGTACCGGTAGGAGACAAGCTACCCGAGACCTTTAGCTATTAGTACCTCCCGCATAGATCGGACGACATCGTTCAGCGGTTCTTCGGGGATTGGGTGCATGGCTGTGCCTGCATTGGCCGCCAGATGATTCGCATCGAACATCCCACACAGCACGACCCCCTGCGGATTCTGCCGGAACGCGTAGCTAAGCAGGATCCGTGCAACGTTGCCCGGCCTGCGCAGATCAAGCCCCGTACGTGTAGACCATGCCTGGCCAGCCTCTGGATCCCGGGTTGCGTAGTCGGACAGGCGTCGGACAAGGCTCACGCCTCGACTGAGGGGTGAATGGGTCACAGTTGCTACATTTTCACCGAAAGCAAAGTCCTGCATGCCGGGCCTGCGGAGATTGCTCGCAAACTGTGCAACCTGGAATGCAGAATGATCCTGGATGATCTCATTGCACGCGCCGACGCTGGTGGCGAGGCCGTAGTGTCGGATTTTTCCCTCACGCACGCATTCGTCAAGAAACGAAAGAAGCTTCGGGTCGCCTATGTCTTCCGGATGACACTCGTGAAGAAGAAGCACGTCAACGTAGTCCGTGCCGAGCTTTCTGAGACTCGTCTCGAGGCTCTCTCGCACGTCATCAATGTCGAAGTGCCCACGGGATGCTTCTGTCGCCCCGCTCTGCGCGGCTGTGTTTCGAAGCGTGCCACGCACGCGCTTCGGGACCCACGACATGACGGTGCGGGCCACGGGCAAGGCCTTTTTGAGCAAGCCTCGGTGGTCGGGTGGGGTAAGACCTACTTTTGTTGCCACGAGCACCTCACTGCGTCGCCCCCTCAGGAATTCTCCCAGCACCGCCTCCGCCTCCCCATACCCGTACGACCGGGCCACGTCAAAGTAGTTGACCCCGAGATCGTAGGCCCGCTCCAAAGCGTCTAGCGCTGTGTTTTTATCCACGCGTCCCTTAATCGACGCGCACCCAAACCCCAAGGCGGAGGCCTGTAGGTCGGTCCCGGGAAGATCGACGTAGCGCATGTCAGGAGGCCACTTTTGGAGAGGTGGCGCTGTCGCGGACCTCGGAAAGCCGTTTAGACAGCATTTCGCCGAAGCAAAGCATACTGAAGGTGGGGTTTGCCGTTCCGGCCGTGGGAAACGCTGCCGTACTCAAAACGTGGAGGTTCTGCGTGCCACGCACTCGGAGTTGCGGGGTCACCACTGCCCCTCGGTCCGTGCCCAGCCGGCATACGCCAACGGGATGGTACGCGTCGTGCGGCTTTCGCCCGGCCCCGAGGTCCGGTGACGGGCGGAGGGCCGGGAAGCCGTGATCAGGCCCGGGCCACCGCTCCATGAATCGGCGCGCGGTCTGCCGGATCGCGTCGAAGTCATCATCTCGGATCGCCCATTCGATCACTGGAACGGGACGGCCGTGCGCGTCAGTCTGCCCTCCAAGACGGATCCGATTACGGGCATCGGGCTGCTGCTCCACATCCAACTGCAGGCGCACTGGCGTGTCTGAAGGAATGTGCAGCTTCGAATGCACCCAGCGGTCCCACCCCAGCGCGAACACCCCCTTGAGGCCGCGAATCACCTCTGCGGACGACACGTCAGGAAGCGTTCGGGCCTGTAGCCCTTGCAGCACCTCCTTGGCAAGCTCAAACCCGACACTTTCGTTCTCGAAGATAAAGTGCGCAAAGCTCCGAGGGGCATCGTCCGGCGCCGGGTCCTCCAGCAGCCGGAAGTAATACATGCGCCCCTTGGCGAACCGGGGTTGAAAGAGGGTCGCCGCTAGGTCCCGATCCTCGGGACGAACCGTCGCAATGGGACACGAAAGGTGGTCGCCCAGGTTTTGCCCGATTTCGGCCTCCGCAGGAAACGGCGAACCTTCAGCCTGGCGCTCCATCTCCAGGAGGATTCGAGCCGACTCAAGGGCTCCTGCGGCTACGACGAAGGACTGCGCGGTCACCGTGACCGTGCAATCCCCGCTCGTCGCCTGCACCGAGGACACCCGTGATTCTCCATCGGGGGTCGTTGAGAACTGCCAGTTCGTTGCTACGGCATTCAACAGCACTGTCAGATTCTCATCAACGCTCGATGTCCCATTCAGCAGCGTCGCCAGGTTTTTCCGGCGGAACGGAAGGTACTGAGCAATTTGTGTTCCCAGTTCATTGGCGCCGAGTGCCTCTACGCGCTCTCCAATCTGTTCGCGAGCCAAGGACCTCTCGTGTAGTGGCGGTCGAAGATCCAGCGTATCGAGGACAGCGTCGGAATGCGTTGTCACGACGTCAACGATATGCCGCCAGGAATCGAAGTCGGCGTCCTCGGTGGGCCGGAGGTCATGCTCCGTATGCGGCACGAGCACGCCGCCCCAGCGCGAAGTCGTGCCGCCGAGCCCGAAGGCTCGCCCCTCATCGGTCCCGCGGTACGGCGTGCCCGCGAGCTCTGCCTCAAACCCAATCGCATCGCCGTCTTCGCAGACCTCTCCGCCCGCCTCTAGAATGATAACAGATGTTCCTTTCCTCGCCAGCCGTACACCCAGGTAGAGTCCCGCTGCCCCACCGCCAACGATACATATGTCGCAGCTCCACTCCCTCCCTCCATTGACAAAGGATGTGGC
>CAZTDC010000213.1:0-5911 GCA_964612165.1 uncultured Salinivenus sp. | reverse complement strand
GAGATGCCGACGTTGTGGTAATCGATGGCGCAGCTAAGATCGAACCGCGAACTGGGCGCATCGTCAAGGCCTCCGATGTTGCGCTCATACCAGCACAGCCTACCCCGTTGGATTCGTGGGGGCTTGAGCAGGTAGTCAACACTGTTCTTCAGTCAGAGACACCGGGGGCTATTCTCATTACGCAGCAGAAGCCAGGCACGAAGATGGCGAGAGACATTGAAGAGGGACTATCAGAATCGTACGATCTGCCGATCTTGAACAGCCGACTCTCCCACCGTGTCGCTTTCGAAGAGGGCATGTTCGATGGCCGCACGGCCCTTGATGTCTCTCCCCATAAGATTTCCGGTGCAGATAAAGCCCAAGAAGAGGTGGAAGCTCTAGTCGCAGAACTGAAGAAATTCATCCAGAACCATGTCTGAGAATCCGTTTACCGAATCGCTCAACACTGGAACTAACACTGCTGCCGACAAAGGGGCACAACAGGCTGCGGAAGCGGCAGCTGGTGAAGACGATGAGGGAGAAATGTCTCAACTTAATATCCGAATTCCAAAGGGGCTCCACGAAGCATTCAAGCAAAAATGCGAGGCTGAAGGCCGAAACATGACGTGGGTGGTACTTAGAGCCATCCGCCAGTACGTCCGTAAAGATGAGTAAAGACGACTATTTACACGCATATACGAAAACAGGCAAGCTCGTCTGCACGCGATCTGCTGACAACAGAGGTGATCGATAAGGCTCTAGAGTAGCCGAGGCTGCTTGGTCAAACGTTCAGAATTGGACGTCTTCTTCTGCAGTTTGGAGCTACCGAAAAAGCCACTCTCCGCTGCTAGGTAGCCGTCTCGTTTTAATGGAGTGGCAAACACGCTGTTTTACTTCTCACTCTCAATACGGAGCGCCGGGACGGCAGGGCGGGAAAGATCAGTGACCCCGACTTCTGATTGATGATTCGACAGAAGTCATCGTTGCCATAGTATTCGACGTTCCTACCAGCTAATCTACCCCCATGATGCCCGATCTCGGTCAACTTGAAAAAGTCGATCCCCGCTCTGTTTGGCAGAACGAAGCCCGGGACTTTACCCCGTGGTTGGCCGAGGAGAACCTGGACCTCCTTGAGGACACAATCGGAATCGACCTAGATCTGGAGGGGACCGAGAAGAGCGTTGGCGACTTCGATGCCGATATTCTGTGCAAGGACACGGTTGAGGACCAGTGGGTTCTTATTGAGAACCAACTCGCACGGACCGATCACAAGCATCTCGGGCAACTTCTCACCTACGCCGCAGGACTTGGGGCCGTAACCGTCGTCTGGATCTCGGACCGTTTTAACGACCAGCACAGAAGCGCTCTCGACTGGCTGAACGAGATCACCGTCGAAGACGTCAACTTTTTTGGCTTAGAAATCGAGCTTTGGCAAATCGGAGACTCACCTCCGGCCCCGAAATTCAACGTCGTCTCGAAGCCGAATGACTGGTCGGAGACGGTCAGCTCGGCGGCCGGGAGTGAGGAGGTCAGTGACCTCAAGAAGCTTCAGCGGGAGTACTGGACGAAACTCAAGGACCATCTGGAGCAGAATGGGAGCCGCGTCCGGCCCCGTACCCCGAAGCCCCGCCACTGGGCAAGCTACGCGGTGGGCCGGTCGAAATGCCGATTGACAGCTCGCGTAAACACCCGTGACAATCTCGTTGGGGTACAGCTTCTGCTCACGGACGAGGTCGAAGCCGAACCTCTTTTCCACCTACTCAAGGAAGACCGTAAGGCGATCGAGGAGGAGATTGGAGAGCCGCTCGACTGGCAGCCCAAACCGGACAAGAAGCGATTTGTGATCGGCCTCAAGTGGAGCGCAGACCCGACGAATAAAGACAAGTGGCCCGACCAGCATCAGCGCCTTGCCAATGTACTCGAGGGTTTCCACAAGGCCTTTGCTCCGCGATTGGAACGGTTAGAACCTGCCAGCTGGACGCCCGACCAGTCTGTGAAGGAGTCGGGGATGCAGGAAAATATGGTCGGTGGTGAGTCTCCATAGCTACCGCCATGGAGGACGTGGTTTCGCAAAGATAGGTGACGGAGGAAGATGAGTGCGCAGCCTAATCAGCTTTGGGCTCCATCCCTTACGTGTGTCTATAGACCACGTTCTCTATTACGGAGCCAAAAGGCGCTGTTGATTATGTCGACCAGATTGTTGCCGGGCCGTGTCCACCATCGGCGTCACATGCGCCTCTCGCATGGCCTGAAGGACCGCCTTGGGGCCCGTTTCCAGGGCACCGGCGAAGTCGGCAACGGTCCCGGCCACGATCCCGCCCCAGACGGCAATATCCCCAGCGGTAAACTGCTCTTTTTCCGCTTGCAAGTGCACCGTGGCCTCGTGCGGGCATACTTTCGGGCTGTCTCGTTCGATTGATCGGGCTGTCCCCCGGCAGGCGGAATCTTTCCGCTCTCGGCGGGGCCGTCGAAATCTGCATTTCGGGCACATACCCGCGTCCAGTAGCAGGTAGAGCAGCTCCGCGACCCTCTTCGTGTCAGGCATGGGGATCGGTTGGACACAGGCGGGGAGGGGCGGCGGAATCTGCACACGAATCCCGACAGCCTGAACGCCGTGGAGATCACCCTCCAGAAGCGCAGGTGGACTCGGGACAACGTGGGGGGCACTTCTCTGGTGTCCGGACTGCGCACGGGTAAATCGAACGGACAATGTGACTGGCCCCGAAACCATCTACGCCGTCCGTGAACCGAAGGACGACGACCACAACCGACCTGCCTGTACCCCGCAGAAAGGATGCGTGAGTGAATAAAAAGTAAAGACGAGAGGGGGATGCGGAACGGAGCTTTAGATTCCCCCCCCCAAGTGTGTCTTTAGAGCAAATTCACAGCGGGCAGGACCCGAGCTCGGGGTCTGTCCGAGGGGTCCATCTCGCCTCTTTTCCAACCAACTCCGGCTCAGCCATGCACGTCTCAACGCAGATCCCTTCCGATTTTGGGCGCCGCGCAGGACAGGTGCTTCTTCTTCTCGCCGTGGTCTCGCTTCTGGCCGGCCTCGGCACCGAAGGCACCTTCGCCCAGTCGCCCCTCGTACTTGAGTCCCCGAACGACGGCGACCAGTTCGGGGATTCGATCGCGAAAGTAGGTGATGTCAACGGAAACGGGACGTCCGACGTTATTGTGGGGGCTCCTAGTGAAACCATCAACGGTAATTTTGGTGCCGACGGACGGGTTTACCTTATCGAAGGCTCTGATGGGAGCATCATTCGCACACTTACAGATACAGACTCAGGCCGCTCATTCGGGTTTTCAGTCGCCGACGTCCAGGCCCCCGACGGGTCTTCCTATGTTGCCGTGGCCACCGCAAATTTGAATATCCAGGCTGATGTGTTCGAAACGGAACTGATACGGTTAATCAATGCCTCAGACGGGTCCGTCGTCCAAGCGTTCACGTCCCAGACCTTTACGAACATTGTTCTCACCGACGCCGGTGACATTAATGGCGACGGCAGCCCCGATGTCCTCGTAGGCAGCCCGGCCGACACAGTTGACGGCGCTGCTGGTGCGGGTCGTGCCCACGTTCTTGGCGGGGGTGACGGGGAGACACTTTTCACCCTGACCTCCCCGAATCCAACGGGAGGCGAGAATCTCGGAGCTCCTAGTAATTTCGGAACCTCTGTCGCGGGCGGGATGGACTTCAACGGCGACGGGACGCCAGACTTGGTCGTGGGGGCGCCGGACGACAGCGAAAGCAACGGCCGAGTGTACCTGTTCGACGGCGCGAACGGCACTGTGATTGAGACCATTGCCTCTCAGTCTACTTACAATACGCTCGGCTCGTTTGGAGCCTCTGTCGCGAACGCGGGGGATGTCAACGCTGATGGCACTCCTGATATCCTCGTGGGGGCGCCAACCGAGGACGCCTTTGTGGACGGATCATTTCTTGACACCGCGGGTCGCTTGCACTTGATTAGCGGGGCCGATGGATCTGTCCTCCAAATGATCCCGTCCTCCGAAGGCGGTGTATGGCTCGGACGATCGGTGACCTCCGTCGGGGATGTGAACGCGGATGGAGTCCCCGATGTGGCCGCTGGGGCCCCCGGAGGATTTACTGAGGGACCTGTCCACATCTTCAGCGGGACAGGCGGCATCTTACTTGGCACACTGCCTCCCCCGATCGCGGGCGACGACCTCGACTTTGGTCTAGTACTCGCCGGGGTGGGCGACACCGACGGGGATCAAGTCCCGGATATTGCCGTGGGGCTAAGCCAAAACCCTAACACCGATGGAGAAGAAGGCCGTGCCTACATCTTCAGCGGCTCGGATCTTTTCTTGGCAGGTCGATTCTCACAGTCGGTCTCCGCCGACGGTCTCGCCGACTTTGACAGCACAGGAATCAACGTCAACTTCTCCGGGGTGAGCGGCACCGGCGAGGTCACGGTCAAACGATACGGGCTCGGCCCAAGGGAGCCCAGTGGAATCACAGAAGAAAACGTCAGCGAGTACCGGGCGACTATCGGGCAAACCGGCGACCTGACGTTCAATTCGAATACCGAAGTCCAATTCGAAGTCGGTTCGTTTCCGGGCATTGAGGACCCCGCCACTGTCACCGTATACAATCGCCCCTCGGAAGGGCAGGGCACGTTTTCTTCGCTTCCTACGAATGTCGACGACAACGGGACTCCCAACAATCCTTCGGACGACGTCATTCTCGCGACGACCGGCTCCTTCAGCGAGTTTGTTCTTGCCAGTGATACAGATCCCCTTCCGGTTGAACTAGCGACCTTCGACGCGGCGATGGACGGAACGTCCGCCCAGCTCACCTGGCAGACGGCCACAGAAACGAACAACTCCGGCTTTGACGTGCAGCGCCGTGAAGGTGAACCTGGGCAGGCAGAGGGCTCCTGGACGACCGTGGGCTTCGTTGAAGGTGCAGGCACAACGTCTGAACCGCAATCCTACCGCTTTACGGACACAGAACTGCCGTACGACGCCGACCGTCTCACCTATCGCCTCCGGCAGGTCGACACTGACGGGACAACCACCCTCTCCGATCCGGTGGTGGTAGAGCGCAGCGTAGACAAAGTAGAGCTACTGGGCACCTTCCCAAATCCCGCGTCCCAGCAGGCAACGGTCCGGTACGCGCTTCCCGCCCAGCAAGACGCCCAAATTCGTCTCTACGACGCGCTCGGGCGGCAGGTGCGCACGATCGTCAACGCCCAGAAGGAAGGCCGCCACGAGGAGACCATCGACGTGAGCGGGCTGTCGAGCGGTACGTACTTTCTCCAGCTCCAGGCAGAGGGGCAGGCGAAAACACAGCAACTGACCGTGACTCGGTAGCTCCGCTCCTCATCGGAAATCATGCGTGGATCGGCTGGCCACTGGCGCCCCGCCGACGGCCCGGTCCACCGACCTCTGGATCGAAGTACATGTACCGCCGCTCCTCCGGCCGACTGGGCCGGGAGGGACACCGGTGAAACCGCTCTTCGCCGATACCCTGAGCCACGTAAGCCTGTTTTCTTTCTTCTGACACGGTCTCTTTGTGGTCGAGCGGCGGGAGGGAACCGGGGGCTGCGGACCTGTTGCCCTTAGTTTCGTTGGGGTTCGACTCGGGCAGCGCGTATCCCTCGGCGATGGCGGTGTAGAGCCAGGCTCCCGGACGGCGAATCGCCTGCTCAGCGGCCCGCTGGCGGTAAAGCTCAAAGTTTGCCCGGATGCGCTCCGTGGAAAAGCGGGAGAGGACCTCGGCGATGCGGCCGGCCCAGAGACCGACATTCGCAAGCTTCTCGGCCAGGTCTCGTTTCTCGGGCGGCAGGTTGCTGAAATCCGCTGGCGGGGCTCCACCGTTTGGGTTCGACGTCTGGCTCGTCTCTTCGGATGCTGCCGTCTTCTCGGAGGAGTTTTTCGTTGGCACAGCACCGGGTCCGTTCGGGGA
>CAZTDC010000212.1:0-5912 GCA_964612165.1 uncultured Salinivenus sp. | reverse complement strand
CGGCCAGGGGCTCCTCGGTAATTCGCTGCTGCGTCTTGAATTTCGTGCCGTCCTCTCGGCGATACACGTAGGTGGGCATAGCGGATCGAACGAAATTGATGAAATGAACCGAAAAGGTTGTATTCGGGAGGCCGGCGTGCCTCGCTATTCCAGCCGGGCGATCACATCCTGCAACAGGCCGCGCACCTCCGTGGCGACCGTGCCGAGATCATCGTTGTCGATCGCCTGCATGGACGCGACCGGGTCCACGGCGTGGACGGTCGTCTGCTCACCGTCCTCCTGGAGAATCACGTTGCAGGGTAGCATCGCACCGATGTTGGGCTCGGCCTCGATGGCCTGGTGCGCCATCTCCGGATTGCAGGCCCCGAGAATGCGGTAGGGGCGGTACTCGTCAATGCCGAGCTTCTTCTTGAAGGTTGCGGCCACATCGATTTCCGTGAGGACACCGAATCCCTCTTCGCTCAGGGCTTCGCGTACCTTTTCTTCGGCGGCATCGATGGGAGAATCGAGAACAGTTTCAAACGTGTAGCTCATGGGGCGGACCGGGTGGGAATGGGGAACAGATGATACTGTGAGTGAGCGTTCACTCACAAGATTAGACATACCCAGGCTATGAGGGTTTCGTCTTCACGGATACTTCGCTCTGGGAGACCCTCGTGCGTTGAGCGTCTCTCTCGGCTGCCGGACGCGTTTCGACGGCGTTCGACCGGCGTCCCGAGAAAACCCGAATTTCGAGCACATCATTCTGAACTCGACACGGAATCGTCCCGAACGCGGCAATGCTACGCCCACGGAGGTCCCGCCTCTAGCAAGCAGAACGTGCCTCGTGCGGAATGATCTGCCAAGGAAGTTTTCGGGACGGGATTCAAAACGGTCCGGTGGTAGGCCAGGGCAATCGTATCTTGGGATGTTTCTTCTGGGGATGGAGGCCCTTTTCCCTCCGATCGGCGCGAGTGCCGGAAAAGCACGAGCGAAAGGGCGCTTGGGGGCGTGGGAGAGAGCGTCTCACGCTGACAGAGCCGGAAGGAGTCGTCCGAAAGTAAGATGCGATCGCCGTGGGTGGTAGGCGTCCCCCTCAAGAAGGAGCAACAGGGAGACCCCGTCTCTCGAGCGCGACCACAGCTAGACCTAGAATCCATCTCGACGGCCTGGGTGATGAACTACGGGCCACCCTCTCCCCCCTCCTGCACAATGAGGACAACGACATCGACCGGACACGACACTGGCTTCTTTCAGCCGGTCCGGATCACTGTCGGGCGTCTCGCCCCGGAAGCAAACGAGGTTCTTGTCCTCGATCTCAAAGACTTCGGCGGCCCCCGTACAATTGCCCGACCCAAAGCAGAGGGGATCGATCAATTTCGACGGGAAGGCCGATACTCTTCCACCCTCTCCGTTCGTAGAAACGGCTTGCTTCGTCGAGACGCGCCGAAGAAATCGAAGCGGAGACTTACCCTTCGATGAGGGACTGAAAGGTGGACGTTGGTCCGCCGGAGGCCGCACTCAGATCGGGGCGGCTCGGAGCGTCCGCCGGCGGCTCCTCCTCGGTGCAGTAGGCCTCAAATGCGTCGTTGAGATCGGCGGCAATGGCCTCTGCCTCCCGGCCTTCGATGTGCTTGCGCTCGATGACGTACACCGGCTGGCCGTCCCGAAACAGCGCCATGAAGGGCGACGACGGCGGAATGCCGGGCAGGTACGTCTCTCGTACGTGATCGGTGGCCTCTACGTCCTGGCCCGCAAAGACCGTCACCTGGTGATCCGGCTGCACGTCGGCCTCCAGGGCCTGGGCGACGGCTGGGCGCGCACTGCCCGCGGCACACCCGCACACGGAGTTGATGACGAGCAGCAGGGTGTCGCCCTGGGCGGCTTCGAAGGCACTGTCCACCTCGTCGGGGGTACGCAGTTCGTCGATCCCGAGGCGCGTGAGTTCCTTGCGCATCGGATCGACCATGGACTTGGGATAGGGCATAACGCGGAAAATGAGGAATCGTGAACGTATTTCGCGAGGGACCTGAGCGTTCAAACAGGCAGCACGTGCTCAGACGTCCCAGGTCAGGATGTCTTCTTCGGACTTGTCGGCGTCTTCCCACTCTTCGGCGTCCTCCAGCGGCCCGGTCTTTTCAGTCACATTGTAGCCGAGCTCTCGCCACTGGTTGGACAGGTACTCATTCCATTTCGTGTAGTGCTCCCACTCTTCAGGAAGCTGGTCCTCCGGATAGATGGCCTCCACCGGACAGACGGGCACGCAGGCGTTGCAATCAATGCACTCCCCGGGTTCGATGGCGAGAAAGTTGGGACCCTCGTAGAAGCAATCGACCGGGCAGACCTCCACACAATCGGTGTACTTACAGTTGATACAGGGTTCAGCAACAACGTACGGCATAAGGGATGATCGAAAAACCGGGAGTCGGTTAGCAAGGGGTAGACGCAGGAGTGGCACAGGAGCAAATGGCCGCCAGGCCGTCCGAGTCGAGGATCAGGAGCCGGTCCCGACCGCGTCCGGCGTCGAGCACGACGCCGCTCGGGGCGTGGTGGCGCAGGCATTCGAGGATGGACGCCGGCGTTGACTGAAATCGCTGGGCGAATTGTCGCAAGGTGCCCATTGCTTCGCCCTCTTCGGTAATGAAGAATGAAACTCGATCCATCATGGAATGGCGTTCTCGATAGAGAGCGTCGGATTGATGAGGGACAGCGCCCCGTCCGTTCCTGGTCTCCGGTTATTCCGGGCACATTCAGTGCGACTCCCGCTACTGTAAAAACAAGAGTCCGTGCTATTTTTCAAGATTTACGTGCCGAAATTCTTTTTATTGACATCCTCTATACAAAACCTCACCTTTGACGAGTGAGTAGGGGTTCCTTGAAAATGCTCTTCCCTCGTCCTTTTCTCCCCGACAGATGTTCCGTTCATGTCTCATCTCGACCTTATTCGGTCCGACACGAAGCGGAAGCTGCTTGAGCTTATGAAGCGCCAGGGGGAGATCACCCTGCACGATGCGGTTGAGGTGATTGACCGGACGCGCCCGACGCTCCGAGACCACCTCAATCAGATGGGCCGCGACGGGCTGGTGGCGCGCCGGTCCAAGCAACAGGGACGCGGCCGCCCAAGCATGTGCTATCGGCTCACCCCGGTGGGCGAACGCCTCTTTCCGGAGCGCGAACACGCTGTGTTTGCCGAATTCCTCGCGTACCTGCAAGAGCAGGGCCGAGAGGCGCTCATCGAGGACTTCTTTGACTCTTTTTGGAAGGCGCGGCTGGAGGAGATTAAGCGACGAGTGGACGGCCCGGTCGACGCCGCCGATCGGCAGCAGGTTCTCGACGCGCTGGAGGCGGTCCTCCGGGAAGAAGGATTCATGCCGGAAATCCAGCGCGAGGAAAAACCGGTGACTGTTCGCGAGTGCAATTGTCCGTTTGCCCGAATTGTGGAAAGGACGGACATGCCCTGCACCGCCGAAAAGTGCTTTTACGAGGCCCTCTTCGACCAGGCCGAGCGGACGAGCCACATCCCAGGGGGCGACGATGCCTGCGCCTACGAGCTCCCGGTGCTCGACTCATAATTCTTCGATCACTTCGCCCCTCGCCTCACCCCACCATCTCCATCACATTCTGCCCCAGGATGACGACGCCCATGAGCACGAGAAAGACGGCAAATCCCCGCTTCAGGCGGTCCTGCGGCACGTAGGCCCCGACGCGCCCGCCAATAAAGCTGCCCACGATGCCGATGCCCGAGAAGACCAGCACCAGGTTCCAGTGAATCGAGAGGCCGGCCGCCTCCATCACGTCTAAGTACTTGACGAAGCCGCTAATGCTCTTCAGGGCAATGATGACGAGGCTCGTCCCGATCGCGAGATGCATCGAAAGTCCCCCGAGGATCACGAGGGCCGGGACGATCAGGAAGCCGCCGCCCACCCCCACGAGCCCCGTGAGCACGCCCACACCCAATCCGTCGAGCATGACCTTCCAGAAGGCCCGATCCGGCTCGTCGATCAGGGCCGGCGCGGTCTGGCGAAACATCATGTACGCGGCCCCGAGCATCACGGCGGCAAAAATCGCCAGTTGCAGTGCGCCCGAGAGAAACTGCGAGAGATAGGCGCCGAGGTACGCGCCCACGATGCCCGGCCCACCGAACCAGCCCACGTTTCGCCAGCTCACCCGCCCGCGGATGGCGAGCGGCACGGCCCCGACGAGGCTGATGAGGGCCACGATGCCCAGGGACTCCGCAATCGCAAGCTTGCTGGGCTCCCCCACCAGGTACACCAGCACCGGCACCGTAAGAATCGACCCGCCGGACCCGAGAAGGCCGAGGACGAGACCGACGAAGAGGGCACCGAGCCAGGCCGTGTACATGCAGTTGAGGTCAGAGGAAAAGAAAGAAAATGAAAAGCCGGCACTCAGCGTCCAACCGGATGCGGCCGGTTCTTCCTAAGGCAGGAGAAATCGTCGGAGCGTCTACGCAGCCACGGCCGGTTCCCGCCCTTCGAGATGCTCCTCGACGTGGTCGTTCACGTATTTCACGTCGCGTCCAGCGCGCTGAAGGTAGGCCGACGCCGCCGCAGCACGGGCCCCAGTCCGACAGTGTACGAGCAACGTCTTGTCGTGGGGCAGGTCCGCCTCGTACTCCGGCATGCGGGTGTAGGAGGCGTTCAACGCACCGTCCACGTGCCCCTCGTCGTACTCCGACCGGTACCGCACGTCGAGCACCGTTGTGTCGTCGCGCTGCCGGAGCGTCTCCACCTGGTCGAAGGTGATCTCGTCGATCGTCTTGCTCTCTCCTCCGTCGTGGAAGTAGCGCTGCAGCGTCTCAATGTCGGCGAAGCCCTTCACGTTGTCGTACCCGATGCGCACCAGGTCGCGGACCGCTTCGTCCACGTCCTCCTCGTCCACGATGAGGTAGATCGGGGTGGTCTCGTCCTCGACCAGCGACCCGACCACCGTGTTGAAAGTATTGTTCATCGGGGCGTACAGGGCGCCCGGGATGTGGTGGGCCATGTAGGCCGAGCGGTCCAGCCGGGTGTCGATGATGACGGCTTCCTCATCATTCGCGACAGCACCCAGCTCGCCGACCGTGAGCTTCTGCGGCGTGGGAAGCTCGCCCAGGACCGGCGGGCCGCCCTTGTTGTCGCGCTTCATGCGGGCAAAGTACATCTGCGGCTCCGGCTGCCCGTCGAGGATCGCGTCGACGAACGGATCCTCGCCCTGCCGGGCGGCGTCGATCATAGAGTTGAACTTCTTCTCGTACCCCACTGTCGACTGCGGCACGGCCCCGAGCGCTTTCCCACACGCGGATCCCGCGCCGTGCCCCGGCCACACTTGCAGGTGATCCGGCAGGTCGAGGAACCGCTGCACCGACTGGTACAAGGTGCGGGCGGAGGGCTCCATGGCCCCCTCCACGTCGGCCGCCGACTCCAGCAGGTCGGGCCGCCCGAGCGACCCGACAAACACAAAGTCCCCGGTGATAACCCCCATCGATTCGTCGGCGTCCCCGCCCTTGTCGTGCACCAGAAACGACAAATGCTCGGGCGTGTGGCCGGGCGTGTGGAGCGCCGTAATCTCTACGTTGCCCACCGAGAACATGTCGCCGTCGTGCAGCCATTCCACGTCGTACGCCCCCCCCGTTTCTTTCGGCTCGCGCGGCCATTCGTACTTCCACTCCTCCCCCCCCTCATCGGAGAGATAGAGCGTCGTGTCGAAGCGCTCGGCAAACTCCCGGGCGCCGGACAGGAAGTCGGCGTGAATGTGCGTCTCGGTCACACCGACGATCTCAACGCCTTCTTCCTCGGCGATGTCCAGGTACTGATCGATGTCGCGCTCCGGGTCGACGAGGAGCGCCTCGCCGGTGGCCTGACAGCCGATGAGGTAGGCATACTGCGCGAGCTTCTCGTCGTTGATTTGTCGGAAAAGCATGGTGGTAGTGGGTT
>CAZTDC010000211.1:0-5933 GCA_964612165.1 uncultured Salinivenus sp. | reverse complement strand
AGCTTGAGCCGCACCCGCAACCGCAACCTCAACGACCTCCAGCGCGAGATTGACCGCGTCTTTGGGCGTTTCTTTCCCTCCCGCGAGGGCAACGACGAGTCCACGTCCCGCCAGGCGGTCTGGGCCCCGCGTACCGACCTCATCGAGACGGAGGACAACTATCGCCTCCAGCTCGACGTGCCGGGCCTGAGCAAGGAGGACCTCACCATCAACTATAAGGACAATCAGCTTACCGTTAGCGGTGAGCGCACGAGCGATCGCACCGGCGAGGGCGCAGAGTACGTCCGCGTTGAGCGCTCCTTCGGGCAGTTCTACCGCTCCTTCACCCTCCCGCGAACGGTGAACGCGGAGGACATCACGGCCTCTTATGACAACGGCGTGCTCACCATCCACGTGCCGAAGACCGAGAAGGAGAAGTCGCGCCAGATCGAGATTCAGTAAGAGGTTTCGTGTGGAGCTCACGCTTCCGTGCGTGAGCGTGGCTACCGATGTGTGCCCCTGGCCGGCGTCTGTCGGTCAGGGGTTTTTTGTTTGACCTTCTTGAGGCGGGAACTTTCGCCGCCGTGGTTCCTTCTGCGGAGTGATATGGCTCCTACGCTTGACCATCTTCGTGATACGTTATCCTCCCGGCTAGACCAGCCCCTTCCTGGCCACGAGGCCCACGAGACGATGGCCCCGCGGTACTCGGCCCGCCAGGAGGCCCTCTCGATTCGCGACAAAGAGTGCCGGGAAGCGGGGGTTCTGGCGCTCCTTCTCCCCGGGGAAGACGGCACCCCCGCCATCGTGCTCACGGTCCGGCGACAAGACGTACCCGACCATGCGGGACAAATCTCGTTTCCCGGGGGGCAGCGGGAAGGGTCAGAACCCCTCACCGAGACGGCGCTGCGGGAAGCGAACGAGGAAGTGGCCCTGAACCCTCAGTCGGTGACGATGCTCGGGACGCTCACGCCGCTCTACATTCCCCCCTCCAACTTCTGTGTGCACCCACACGTCGGCGTGGTCAACCATAATCCGTGTCTTGTCCCCACGGATCGGGAGGTGGAACGCGTGCTGCAGGTTCCGCTGCATCTCCTGCTTGATCCAGAAACGCGCGTTGTGGAGCCGTGGACCCTGCAGGGGACGACCGTAGAGGTGCCGTACTACGACGTCGAGAGTTACACGGTGTGGGGTGCCACAGCCATGATGCTGGCCGAGATGCTGGCCGTCGTTCAAGACATCCTGGATTCCACGCCGAACTCCAGACAGGAGTAGGGCATCAGTCTTCTACGCCTCCCTCCTCAATCCGCTGGATGGGCATGCCTACAAGATTGCCCCACTCCGACCAGGACCCGTCGTAGTTCCGCACTTGATCGAAGCCCAGAAGGTATCGAAGCACGAACCAGGTCAGGCTCGACCGCTCACCGATCCGGCAGTACGTCATCGTCTCGGTCCCTCTGTCGAGTTCTGCCTCCGCTTCGTAGATCCGCTCTAATGCATCCCGTGATTTGAACGTGCCATCGTCGGCCACCGACTGCTCCCACGGAACATTGCTGGCCCCGGGAATGTGCCCCGCCCGGAGGGTGCTCTCGTCGGGATATTCGGGTAGATGTCGCACTTCGCCCCGGTACTCCTCCGGCGAACGCACGTCGACCAACGGCCCGCCGGCCTGTACGTGCTGAAGCACCTGATCCCGAAAGGCCCGAATCGAAAGGTCTTGCTCCGAGGCTGTGTAGTTACCCGTTGGATGGTCGGGTGCGGCGGTGGAACGTGGACGATCCTCCGAAATCCACTTCTCGCGCCCCCCGTTCATGAGACGCACGTCCTCGTGGCCGTAGAGCGTGAAGACCCAGAAGGCGTAGCAGGCCCACCAGTTGTTTTGGTCGCCGTAGAGGACGACGGTGGTGTCGTTCGAGATGCCTTTGTTCTCACAGAGCGCCGCAAAGCCGTCTTTGCCTACCAGGTCACGAACAACCTCCTGTTGCAACTCCTCCACCCAGTCAATTGGGACGGCGTTCGGAATGTGTCCCTCCTCGTACAAAGCCTCATCCTCGTTCGCCGCCACAATGCGAAGAGCGTCGGTGTCGTCGACGTGATCAGCGACCCACTCGGTTGAGACGAGGACCTCGGGATGCACGTAATCAGCCATTAATGGGGATCGACGTTGATAAAGTGAATGAGCGGCCACGCTCAGAGGCGAACGGAGGGCCGCCGGAGAAATCAGATCAGCAATCAAACAATACCCTCTAACCGTCAGACGTACCGGCGCAAGTACTTCACAACCTCATCCGGCCCGGCAAGGCGGTGGTCGGCACGGGTGTCGGCTTCGCCAATGCGCACGGTCACAGCGTCCCGGTCCAGGTCCTGCAACGCCGAAAATGCATCTTCGTCGGTCGTATCGTCGCCGAGATAGACGGGCACGCGATCGGGGTGATCCTTGGCAATTCGACGGACGGCCGTTCCCTTCGTTAGGCCCTCAGGCCGCAATTCCACGACCTTCTTTCCCCAGATGGCATCCAGCATCTCCGGCATCGTATCGAGCCAGCTCTTCAATCGGTGTTGGGCCTCCTCCTCCCGCTCCACGTCGCGGTAGTGGACGGCAAAGGACTGATCCTTCTCCTCCACTGCCAGCCCGTCCATCGACGGCACCGACTCGCGAAGGTGTTGGAGGGCCTGCGCGGCATCGTCGGGCATTAGGCGCTCCACCTCGCCCCCAATGCTCCCCTGCTGGGCACCGTGGAGCCCGATTGCGTTGAGCGGCTGGTCCAGAAACGAAGAAAGCGCCCGGAGATCGCGACCGGTCACGATCCACACCGGATATCGGGCCTCCAGGTCGCGCAGCAAATTGGGCACGTCCGGATGCGGCACGGCCGCAGCCGGGTCGTCCACGATTGGCGCGAGTGTGCCGTCATAGTCAAGAAAGAAGAGCGGGCGGTCTACGACAGGTGGCATCTGAGGTGGGCTTTCTTCAAAGATGAGAGGATTCAGACGACGATGCCAACGACTCTACGTCACGTCAGGTAAGGATGGCTCGACAGGGGTCAAATCGCACGCCTCTCCTTCCCAAGGTCCAAGACGTCCAAGGTCCAGACATCTTACCGGTTAAGATCGGTCAGGAAGTTGTCGGCCCAGTTGTGAACGTCGAGCTCCTCGATGGTCTGTTTCAGGCCCTGGAGCCGCTCCTTTTTCTCGTCGGTCGGCATTTCTAGGGCGGTCTTAATCGACTGCGCCAGCCCGCCTAAATCATACGGGTTGACCTGCAAGGCCTCGGGAAGCAGGTAGGCCGCTCCGGTCAGTTCCGAGAGGATCAGAACGCCATCCTGGGTGGCCGTCACAAACTCCTGCGTGACGACGTTCATGCCATCACGGAGGGGCGTGATGAGCGCCGCGTCGGCCGCCCGGTAAAAGGCACAGAGTTCGTACTGGGTGTAGGTGCGGTAGCGATAGTTGACGGGGACCCAGTTGTCTCGAGCAAACCGACCGTTAATTCGCCCCACGACTTCATCCACCTCCCTCCGGATCTGCTGGTAGGACTCCAGTTCCGTCCGGCTCGGCGTTGCGATCTGAAAAAAGCTAACGTCCCCGTGGTACTCTGGATTGTCCTCCAGAAACTGCTCAAAGGCAAGCATCCGAGAGTGAATCCCCTTCGTGTAATCGAGCCGATCAATCCCGATTACGATGTTTTCGGTGCCCATCCGCTCCCGAAATTTCTGTGCCTCCTGCTCGATAGAGGGATCGTGGGCCATCTCTTTGAAGCGCTCCACGTCGATGCCGATGGGGTGCGCCTCGGCACGGGTCTCTTGGCCGTTGTATCGAATGACGTTGCCCTCCACCTCGGCTCCGAGGAGCACCTCGGCACTCTCGATGAAGTTGTCGACGTACTCCTGCACGTGAAATCCGAGGAGGTCGCAGCCCAGCATGCCGCGCAACAGTTCGCGCGACCACGGCAAGATGCGAAAGACTTCCATCGCCGGCCACGGGATGTGCCAAAAGTGTCCGATCGTGGCGTCGGGCCGCTCTTCGCGGATGTAGCCCGGCGAGAGCATCTGGTGGTAGTCCTGAATCCAGATCACTTCGTCCTCGCCCCCGTCGGTCTCTTCAAGCACCGCCTCGGCAAACTGCTCGTTGACGCGACGGTAAGTCTGAATAAAGTCCTCGTTTAGGTTGAGGTGCTGAATTAGATAGTGGGACAGGGGCCAGAGGATCTGGTTGGCCATGCCGTAGTAGTAGCCGTCGAGTTCCTCCGTGCTCAACGGCACGCGGCGGACGACGAAGTCGGGATCATCAGCGGGATACTCCTGCCGATTGGGGAGGTCGGGCTCTTCGCCCATGCCCACCCAGGTGCCGCCATGATCTTCAAGCACGGGGAGAAGAGCCGTCGTGAGTCCGCCGACGGAGGTTTCCCACCCCTCGTCAGTCTGTCGAATGGGGACACGGTTTGCAACTACAGTTAAGCTCAACGGTCTATGGAGCGCGTGGTGGCGAGAAAAGCGAAAAGTCAAAAGAGGAGATCATCGAAGATACGGCTCGGCCCGGTTAGTGTCACCCCTGATCCAGGCCTTCACACAAGCATATCATTGCCGGGGAACGATGGCAAGAGGAAAGTGGCAAATCTGCCGCTGTGCCCAACCAGAGTTGGAGAACACGTTCTCATCGGACAATTCTGTAGGGGGATGCCTTCCGATCATTGATTGAGGGAGTCGAGCACCACACGTGCCCGATTCGGATAGTCGGTGATCAAGCCGTCGACGCCGAGGTCCACAAGACGCCTCATCTCGGAGCGCTCATTTACGGTCCACGGAATGAGAAGCAATCCGCGTTCGTGGACGGCGTCCACCAAGGCCTCATCGACGAGACGGGCGTTGGGGCTATAGATGTCAGGGACAAACGAGAGCGCCGCCAGATTCTCCCTGAACCCATCGTCTCCCCCCCATCCGACGAGCAGGGCTGTGCGTACCGTCTGATTCTGCCGATGAACGGCCTCTAAGCTTCTCGGGTCGAAAGACTGAAGCGTCGTACGTGGAGTTACGCCCGCCTCCGTTACGACGGCAAGCACCCGCTCGGCGAAGGTCACCGGATCCGGATGAAACTCACCGTCCCATTTCGGCCGGCTCTTGATCTCAATGTTGTAAAACACCGGGTCTCGGTCGTGATCTGCTGTATACGCCTCGGCCATCTGAATAACATCGAGGAGACGAGGCTTCGGGGTGGCCTGGGGCTCCTGCTCGGGAAAGTCGTCCAGCGCCCGGCCGCAGTCATACGACGATATCTCCTCGTACGACATCCGGTAGATGTTGTGGCGTTTGCCACTAGCAATACGCTCGCCCTCAGGGGAGAGGCACTTTTCGGGCGCCATCCAGGGCTCGTGAGACACGACGACCGTGCCGTCGCTCGTGATTGCAACGTCCATCTCAAGCGTGGCTACGCCGATTTGCAGCGCCCGCCGGAACGCAGGAATCGTGTTTTCGGGCGCAAGGCCACGGGCGCCGCGGTGGCCTTGGAGGTCGAAGCCGTCGGGGGTCTGTGAGGAGTCAGGCGGTTGTGCACGCAACTTCGACATGCCGAACAGGCCAATGAGAACAAGGACACCGGTGATGAGAAGCCTCCTTCCCGAAAAAGAGGAGCGCCAGGGCGTCATTAGGCGTCAAAAACGGCGATCGGGGTTGCGAGTTTAGAAGCGAATTTACGGTCATTCGACACTTCAGTTCGTTAGCCGTCAGTTCTCGCAGACTCTCACGTGACGACCGTATCAAAAGCAGTGAGAGCATTTCGGTACGTCGCGCTGGCGGTGGCACTTCTCCGTGTGTCTTGCTACATTACTACTTGTGCGAGCGCACACGCGCACGAAAGATCCTCTTCTTATCCCCAATGCCAGACCCTTCTTCGGAGCATGGAAGCGGATGACAGCCGTGTGATCCCCATCAACATCGAGGAGGAGATGAAGTCCTCCTACATCG
>CAZTDC010000210.1:0-5948 GCA_964612165.1 uncultured Salinivenus sp. | reverse complement strand
CATCGCGTCGCCGAAGGAAAAGAGGCGATACTCCTCCTCGAAGGCCTCCTCGTAGACCTCGAAGGTGTAATCGTACCCCATGAACGCGGCCGCCATCATCATGAGCGTGCTCTCGGGGCGGTGGAAGTTCGTGATCATCCGCTCCGTGATCTTGAAGTCGTACTCCGGATAGACGAACAGGTCCGTCCAGCTATGGTCCGGCTTCAACGTCTCGTCGGCCGAGAGGCTTGACTCCAGAGCACGCACGACGGTTGTCCCGCAGGCCGTAACGGTATTTTCCTCTGAGAGGAGCGCCCGATTGACCGCCTCTGCCGTCTCCTCCGGAATCCGAAACTCCTCGGAGTCCATCCGGTGCTTCGTCAGATCCTCGACGTCCACGGGCCGGAACGTGCCGCGACCCACGTGAAGGGTAATGGGGACGACCTCTACGCCCTTTTCCTCAAGCCGATCAACCAGCTCTTCGGTAAAGTGCATGCCCGCCGTCGGGGCCGCCACGGCACCGCGATGCTTGGCAAAAATCGTCTGATAGCGCTCGCGGTCCTCCTCCTCGACCTCTCGTTCGATGTACGGCGGCAGCGGCGTCTCGCCGATCTCTCGAATTTTGGCGTAGAGCGCCTCGTTCGAGTCGTCGAAGGCAAAGCGGATGGTGCGGCCTCGGGAGGTGGTGTTGTCGATGACCTCCGCCATCAGGTCGTCGTCGAAGACAAGCTTGTTGCCAATTCGAATCTTGCGGGCCGGGTCCACCATCACATCCCAGAGCCGACTCTCGGGGTTGAGCTCTCGGAGCAAAAAGACCTCAATGTCGGCCCCTGTCTTTTTCTTTTGTCCGTAGAGCCGGGCCGGGTAAACCTTCGTGTCGTTGACGACAAGCACGTCGCCCTCGTTGAAGAAGTCGGGGAGGTTCTTGAAAGAGTTGTGTTCTACGTCTTGCTCCTCACGATCGACAACCATAAGCCGGCACGAATCGCGGGGCTCAGCAGGATACTCGGCGATGAGTTCTTCGGGGTACTCGTAGCTGAACTCCGAACGTTTCATAGACGAACGTCGTGGGGTCGACGGATGAGAGAGAACGGTAGGCGACAAGTACGGGCCGGACATCTCGTCCGACCGTCCATCTGCAACAGCAACACCCCTAAACTATACGTTGTGAGCAGATGATCCACGCGCGAGGCGTCCGCTGGGCCCCGGAAGGGCGCCCCACCGCCAAATCATCGAGTCTCCGCATGCGTCCCCTCGGCGAGCCACTGCCGCTCCCAGTCGGCCGGGGCCGGATCGAGCGGGAGGTCCGGATACAGCACGGAGGCAAGCACCTCAATGGCCCGATAGATCCGCGCCCCGGGCCGGTTGTAGTAGGCGTTGCCGTCGAGCAGGGCCACCCGATCCTCCTCTACGGCCGTGAGCGCATCCCATCCGTCGCGCTCGGTGAGGTAGTGCAGGTCGCGCTGGGTTTCCTCGATGGTGAAGCCACAGGGCATGCACGCAATCACGTCGGGGTCGGCTTCCCGAATGTCCGCCCACTCGACCCGGCGGGTGGGCTCGCCGGCCGTCCCCAGCACGGCCCGCCCGCCGGCCATTTCTACGACGTCGGGCATCCAGTGCCCGGCTACCATAAGCGGCTCCATCCACTCGATGCATGCCACCGACGGCAGCGCCTGCGGGTTGGTGGTGCGGTCCACCCCGATCTGGTCGCGAAGGCCGCGGAGGCCGGTCTCGAAATTGGCGAGGGCCTGCATGGCCATGTCGAGGCGGTCCATCGCGCGCCCCAGCCGCAGGGCCTCATCGAGTACCTCCTTTAGAGTTTGAGGCTTCATGGAAAAGACGGTGGGCTCCGCGCCGGTCCAGTCGGCGAGACTCACTTCCAGCTCGGTCTGGCTCACCGCGCACACGTCGCACTGGTCCTGCGTGACGATGAGGTCGGGCTCCAGCTCGCGCAGGCGCTCCAGGTCCACGTCGTAGAGACTGAGACCCTCTTGCACCTTTGACTGCACAGCGTCGTCGATGGCCGCCGAGTCGCCCTCGGCGTCGTAGGTGGGGGCGGTCACGACGGGTCGATCCTGAATCTCGGGTGGGTAGTCGCACTCGTGGGAACGGCCCACCAGATCTGCAGCCCCGCCAAATTCACAGATCCACTCGGTGGCGGCGGGCAGTAAGGAGACGATGCGCATGGGTTTCGAATGCGGAATTCGGAATGGGGACTTTGGAATGTGTTATGGGTACGGAACGCAATTGGTCACCCGGACGCCCGTCGGATTCACCGCACGAGCCCGCGAATTCACGACGACGGTCTTGCAATTCATTACATGCCTCGCGTCTCCCTTTTCCCTCGGCTCGCCGTGCCTTACATTTGAAGTGTCCTCCGCTCCTCTCAAGCGGTGGACGCACTTTTTAAATCATACGCGATCCCCCACTGGCGGTTATTCCTTCATTATGATTGTTTCCGTACGCTCCCTCCTCCTTCGCGCACTCTCCCTGCTGCTGGTTGCCGGCGTGGCCGCTGGGCTCGGTGCCAACTCGGCCGAGGCCCAGTCCGCCGACAACGTGGTGTACGACAGCACCCACTTCAATGACCTGGAGTACCGCATGATCGGTCCGTACCGGGGCGGCCGCTCTACCGCCGTCACCGGCATCGCCGGTCGACCCGACACCTACTTCATGGGCACCACCGGCGGCGGGGTCTGGAAGACGACCAACGCCGGTCAAGACTGGCACAACATCTCCGACGGCGAGTTCGACGTGGCGTCGATTGGCGGCATCGACGTGGCCAACTCGGATCCGAACGTCCTCTACGTGGGCACCGGGACGGCCTGTCTGCGCGGCAACATCCAGACGGGCCGCGGGGTCTACAAGTCCACGGACGGCGGCGAGTCCTGGTCGCTGGTGGGCCTGGAAGAGACCGGCATCATCGGCGACGTGGTCGTTCACCCCGACAATCCGGACGTGGCCTACGTGGCGGCGGTCGGTCAGGCCTTCGGGGACAACGAGCAGCGCGGCGTCTTTCGCACCACCGACGGCGGAGATTCTTGGGAGAAGGTGCTTTACATCTCCGACTCGACCGGCGTTGTGGACATCGCCCTCAACCCGAAGAATCCGCGCGAGATCTACGCGGGCTCCTGGCGAGCCAAACGCACGCCCTGGACCATGATCAGTGGGTCGAAGGACGGCGGCATCTACAAAAGCAGCGACGGCGGCGACAGTTGGACCGAGGTCAAGAAGGGGCTTCCGACCGGCGTGATCGGCAAAACGTCGATCACCGTCTCCCCCGCCCAGCCGAGCCGTGTGTGGGCCCTCATTGAGGCGCCGGAGCCGAAAGGCGGCCTCTACCGCTCCGACGATCACGGCAAGAGCTGGACGCGGGTGAACGACAACCGCCAGCACCTGCAACGGGCGTGGTACTATACCCACATCTACGCCCACCCCACGGACCCGAACACCGTCTACTCGCTGAACACCCGCTTTTACGAGTCGGTCGACGGGGGCAAGACGTTCGAGTCCTACGGCGTCCCCCACGGCGACGAGCACGACCTCTGGATCAATCCGGAGGATCCGGAGCGCATGGTGCTCGCCAACGACGGAGGCGCACAGGTGACGATGGACGGGGCGGAGACCTGGTCCACCTACTTCAACCAGCCAACGGCCGAGATCTACAGCGTGACGGTCGACGACGAATTTCCCTACCGCGTCTACGGCCCGCAGCAGGACAACTCGACCATTCGCCTCCCCTCCGCCACAGAGGGCTCGATCCATCCCAAGAGCAACTGGACGAACGTGGGCGGCTGTGAGACCGGCCCCGTCGCCCTGCACCCCGACCGGCCCTGGCTCATCTACAGTGGGTGCTACGGCGGGCACCTCTCCCGTGTAAATATGCAGACCGAGCAGTCGCGGAACGTGATGGTGTATCCCCAGCTTCAGCTCGGTCAGGCGCCCCGCACCCTCCGCGAGCGGTTCCAGTGGAACGCACCGATCGAGATATCGCCGCATGACCCGGACGTGGTGTACCACGCCTCGCATCGGATCTGGCGCTCCACGGACCGCGGCATGTCCTGGACCCGCGTCTCCGACGACCTGACAACGGACACGGACGAGCACCAGGACTTCGCCGGCGAGCCGATCACGAAGGACAACACCGGTGTCGAAGTCTTCAACACCGTATTTTCCCTCCAGGTGAGCCCCCACGCCGCAGAGACCCTCTGGGCCGGCACCGACGACGGTCGCGTCTGGCTCTCGCGGGATGAGGGCTCCAGCTGGAATGAGATCACGCCGGACGGCCTGCCGCAGTACGGCACCGTCCAGCGCATCGAGGTGTCGCCACACGATCCGGGCACAGCCTACATCGCCGTGCATCGTTATCGGCTCGACGACTGGCAGCCGTACGTCTTCCGCACCACCGACTACGGCGACTCGTGGACGCGCCTCGCGACCGGCAACCGAGGCATCCCTTCGGACTCCCCCGTGTGGGTGGTGCGCGAAGATCCCGAACGCGAGGGCCTGCTCTACGCCGGCACCGAGTTCGGGCTCTATGTCTCGTTCAACGACGGCCAGGACTGGCAGTCCCTCCAGAGGAACTTGCCGGTCACCCGCGTGCCTGACCTCAAGGTGAAAAACAACGACCTCGTGGTCGCCACGCACGGCCGTTCGTTCTGGATCCTGGACGACCTGACGCCGCTGCGCCAGCTCACCGATCGGGTGGCGGAGAAGGACATCCACCTGTTTACTCCGCCGGCAGCCCACCTCGTGAGCACATACGGTAACGAGGCCGACCACGAGGACCGCGAACCGGCCAACGATCCAAGCGGCGCCACAATCGACTATCTACTCGCCGAGGCTCCTGACACGACGGTCACGCTGGACGTGCTCGACAACGACGGCTCGGTCGTGCAACACTTCACCAGCGATTCGGCCGCCGCGAAGAAGGCCCAGAAGCCGGTTCTCCCTGCCGAGAGCGGGATGAATCGATTTCACTGGTCGCTGCGGGGGGAAGACGTGAACACGGTGGACGACGCCATCCTTTGGGGCTTTACGGGCGGCCCGAAAGTCGTCCCTGGCACCTACACCGCGCGGCTCGCCACGGCCACCGGCGACACGCTCACGCAGTCGTTCGACGTGAAGATGGACCCGCGTCTGGAGGACGTAACAGGAGCCGACCTCCAGGCGCAGTATGACCTGGCCACCAGCATCCGCGACACGCTCAACGCCGTCTACGACGCCATCCGCACCATTCGGTCGGTCCGGGAGCAGGTCAACTCGGTAGCCAAGCACGCCAGCGAGGCCGGACACGACGGCCTTACGGCACGGGCCGACTCGATCAGCGAGAAGCTGACCTCCATCGAGGAGAATCTGATGCAGACGAAGAACGAGAGCCACCAGGACCCGCTCAACTACCCGCCGCAGCTGGACAATCAGTATGCCTACCTCTACGGGAACGTCGCGGGACCGAAGGGGCCGCCCACCGAATCTGCCCGTACCCGGTTCGAGAACCTGAACGAGCAGTGGCGCGAGCACAGACGCCAGTTGCAGAGCATTCTCGATACTGATGTGAAGCAATTCAACGAGCAGGCGCGAGCGCTCCAGTCGGATCCGGTCTTTGTGCCGACCTCGATGTAGCGTGCGTCTCCTCCTTCTTGCAATCACGCGCCCGCCGGGGGTTCTTCCCGGTGGGCGTCTTTTTTTGCACGACCGGTAATCCCATGCGTGCTTGCGCCATCGTCAACCCGACGGCCGGCCAGGGTCGAGTTCAGCGCCGCTGGCCCACCCTGCGGGAGCAGCTCCGTTCGGCTTCGACAGAGCTTGCTGTATGCAAAACCGCCGGGCCGGGGCATGCCACCACGCTCACACGGGCAGCGCTCTCGGAGGACTACGACCGGATCGTCGCGGTGGGGGGCGACGGCACGCTCCACGAGGTCGTGAACGGCTACTTCCAGCCCGACGGCACGGCGATCACGCCCGCCCCG
>CAZTDC010000209.1:0-5952 GCA_964612165.1 uncultured Salinivenus sp. | reverse complement strand
CGCTGCGACTGACCTCCTACAATGACAATTTTTCCGACGACAACTGTCCCGATCCAGCGGACAATCCCAACTACGTCCTGGTTGACTGGATCGAGGGGGTCTACACCCGGTCCCTGGAGGCGACGAACAACACCCAGCGGTTCGTAGCCCCAACAGATCAGAACTATACGTTCAATCTAAGCGGCTACACGAGCAACACCGTCCACGTGTACAATCCGCAGGAGGGGCATCGGTACGAAGCCTCCGTCACGAACGGGACGGCAACCGTCACGGACGCCCCCGGCACGGCCCCCACTCCCTACTGGGCCGTTGGGAACGGCACCTTTCGAACCCCGGCGGCGGTCCGGGCAGATCAGCCAAGCAATCCGGACAACGACAATATCAACGACTGGGTCGACTCCGACACCACCGATTCCGACAACCTGAACGCCGACTACCTGATCCTGACGACCGAGGCCCTGCTCCCTTCTGCAAAGAAACTGGCCGAGTACCGCCGAACCACCGATAATCTTCTAACGGAGGATCCGAACGACACGTACACGGTGGAAATCGCGCTCGTGCAAAACGTCTTCGACGAATTCGACTACGGCCGGCCTACCCCCATTGCCATCCGCCGGTTCGTTCGCGCCACGCAGGACTGGAAGGAAGCCCCCGACTTCCTCACCATCTTCGCCGACGCCCAATACCCCATCCGCGACGGCTCGGTCTCCACGCTCTATCCCGAGTGGAGCGTTCCCGCATTCGGGTATTCGCCGTCCGACGGCTGGTTTGCCATGCAAGGGGAAGGACCGGACGACTGGTCGGAGGTCCTGGCGGTCGGTCGCATTCCCGTCCGGTCGGTGGCCCAGGGCGACCTGTTCATCGAAAAGCTCAAACGATACGAGGCGGCCCCGCTTAAACGCTGGCAGAAACGCATGCTCCTGCTGGCCGGCGGCACCTCTCAGGGCGAACAGGATCGATTGCAGGACTACTCCAATCAGTGGGGCGAGATTGCATCGGACACAGTGGCAAACACAAACGGATACAGCGGCCCCGGCTACACGGGGATGGACACGATCCGGTACTACAAAAAAGTCGATGACGCCCTCGACGCCAGTTTTCAAGACTCGCTGTCCGTCGACCTTAAACGCGGAGCCGGTTGGCTGAGCTATTTCGGCCACTCCGCCGCGCAAACCTGGGAGATTGTTACGGATCCCCCGTCGGACTTCGACAACGCCGGGCGGCTTCCGGTTGTCGTGTCGCTGGGCTGCCGAACGGGCTCGTTTGCAGGGGGACGCTTCGAAGAAAAAAGCGCCCCCTCCCTCGGCGAGCAACTCGTCGTCGGATCTGTGCGGTCGGATGGCACGCCCCGCGACGGCGCCCTGAACGGCGGCATCGCGCACTTCGGCGAATCCGCACTTGGCAACCGGCTCCCCTCTGCACGCATCAACGACGCCCTCATCCAGGGCGTCTTCGTAGACACTATGCGCGTGCTGGGGGAAGCCATCCGAGCAGGAAAGGCCGACATTGCTGCCCGCTTCGGGAGCAGTGACTTCTACGTAAAGCACCTGCTCCAGTACGGCCTACTCGGAGATCCCGCCACCAATCTGGCCCTTCCCGACCAGCCGGACCTCCACGTTGACCCCAGCCTCATCTCCATCAGCCCGACGGCTCCGACCCTCTCCGACAACCTGACCGTGTCGGTTGAAGTGCAGAGCCGCGGCCTCATCCCTGACGACAGCGTAGACGTGCGCCTGACGTGGGAGCGCCCGAACGGGTCCGCAGTCCGGCGCACACGCCGCCTCCAGCGGTTTCCGCTTAGGCGTACGCTAGAGTTTTCCTTCTCGCTCGATGAGCGGACCCTCGGCACCAACACCTTTCGCGTAAATGTCGACCCCGACGACGAGTACGAAGAGAACAACGAGACGGACAACGTCGCCCAGAAAACGCAGGTCGTCTTCGACACCGGTGTTTCCCTCATTTCGCCCGTCGAGTTTGGCACGGTGTCGAATAACCGGCCGTCCCTGGACTTTTCGGTGTCCCGCCGGTCCGCGAACTCCGTGCCGGTCGTGCTTCAACTCGACTCTCTTCCCGACTTCTCCTCTCCCTCTCGTCAAGAAACGCAGAAGGAGGTCGACGACCTTAAGGCCACCTGGCGTCCCGCCGCCCTGTCCGACAATACCACTTATTACTGGCGTGCTCGGATCGCCGACGCAGATCAAGACACTTGGCGGTCGGGTCGATTCACGGTTACGTCGTCGCTTCCCCAATCCTCTTGGCTCCAAAAGGGCCGCCTCTTTGCCGCGAACGGCTTCAACCAGCTCACCCGCTCAAACCGGAGGTGGGGCTTCAAAGAGTTTCCGCGCAACATTCTCATGCGTTCGAACCTCGGGAATGCCGATCGGGTGAACGGCTTCATCCTCGACGGCACGGCATCGTACGAGTACCTGCGACTCGGATTCGGGGTGCTCGTCATGAACGCGACGACCGGGGAGGTGCGGGACAGCAAATCCTTCCCCACGTACGACGTGTCGGACCGGTTCGAAGACCTCTCGGAGGTTGGGGACCAACAAGAGGCGGTCGACTCGCTCGCTGCCTTCTTGGATCGGGTTCCCCGGGAAGGCGACTACGTGTTCGTCCGTACCCGGCACCTCGCCCGGCAAAGCTCAGCCTCGATCAACGACGAAGTCGTCTCCCTGTTCGAAAACCTGGGCACGTCCGCGATGACCGACACGCCGCACTCGGCGGCCATCGACACGCTGACGTACGGGGACCTCTGGACGATGAAAGCGCAAAAGGGCAATCCGGAGGCCACCGTCGAGAAGGTGCGTCCCGACACCAATCAGATGGGACAGGAGGAGCGCCTCCGCTTTCCGCGTCCCACCGGCTCGACGACAACCCCCAGGATCGGCCCCGTCAGTGAGTGGTCCAGCCTTTCCTGGACCGGATCCACGTCTGACCCCGACGACGTCTTCGACATCGACGTTCTTTCGGCCGACTCGACGGTCCTTATCGACGACCTGTCAGGGGCCTCCGGCGAGCGCCCGCTCGACCAGATTGACGCGAAGAAACACCCCTATCTCCGGCTTCGGGCCACCCTGACCGATTCGACCAATCGCACGGCACCTCAGCTGAAGAAGTGGTCCGTGTCGTACGAGGGCGTGCCCGAGCTCGTCGCCGACCCCGCGGGGCTTTCGTCACTTCCCGACACCGTTCAGCAAGGCCGCGAGCTCTCTCTGTCGATTCCGGTTGCCAACATCGGATCGGCCCCCAGCAAGCCCATTCGGGTCCAATACGAGATCACGGATGCCTCCAGTTCAACGCGAACCTTCGCTACGGACACGCTTCAAGCCCTCTCTGCGGGGAAACGAGACACGAGCACCGCTCGCCTCTCGACGTCTGAGACCCCTGGGCTAAATGTTCTTACAATCTCGGTTTCCGCCCCGGGTCCGCCCGAGCGGATTGCCCCCAACAACACCATCATCCGGAATGTCTACGTCCAAAAAGATCGCACCGCTCCGACCTTGACGGTCTTGGCGAACGGCCGGGAACTTCCATCTACTCCCGACCCCGTTAACAACTTCCAATCACCAAGCATTCCGTTTGTCTCCACCCAGCCGTCCTTTGAGATTACGCTCCAGGACGACAATCCGTATCTGGCCCTTTCCGATACCAGCCGCCTGCAGGTGTATCTGAAGGGGGGACTGCCAAGCGACGATCCGCTTCCCATATCGGACTTTCAACGCATTGCCTATTCCAGCGATCAACTCTCGCTCATCTCCTCCGACTCAAGCACGTCCAGCGAGCTATATGCACGGTTTGAGCCCTCTCTCCCGCCCACGGACTCCACCTACACCATAAAGGTGGAAGCAACCGACACACAGGGGAACCAGATGGAGCCCTACCAGGCCAGCTTTCGGATTCAACCGGATCAGGTCATCAAGGACGTGTATCCCTACCCGAATCCGATGAGCACTCAGACAACGTTTGCCTTCCTGGTGAAGGGGGGACGGAACGAGATGCTCGGCGACTTCTCGATCCGGATCTACACCTTGTCCGGGCGCCTGGTCCGGGAGCTCGACCGGACGGATCTCGACGGGCCGCTGAGTGTGGGCTGGAATACGTTGACCTGGAACGGACGGGATGAGGACGGCGACCGCGTCGCCACAGGAGTCTACCTGTATCGGGTCCGCATTGAGGGCGACGACCAGACGTTCCGGGGGGACGTCGAAAAGGTGACGGTGATCCGATAGCAGCGTCCCCTACACACTCCACTGCTCAAACGACCGACCGGTGACGCGTCGGAACGCCTCAATGTCGTCCTGCAGGCGCTCGGCGATCTGTTGACGCAGCGCCGGCGAGGGCTCGGGAGGGTCGATCGGCGTGCCCGGAATCCAGTCACGGGGAAGGTAGGGCCGGAGCGTGTCTTTTACCGGTTGGCTCAGGAGTCCCGACAGCCATCGATACCATTTGCCGTGTATTCGCTTCGTCTCGCTGGCGTTGAAGCGGAAGCCCTGCCCTGCCTCTCCCCGTTCTTCCACCCCAATGAAGCGTTGAATGTCCCGAAGCACTCGATCCGGCTCGTCCGATAACGCGTCGAGCGAGCGAACGAGAATCTGATCTTCTCCGAAGACGTCCAGATACGGTTGTAGCTGCCGGTAGTACTGGCTCGTCAAGAGATAATTGTTCTCCGGCGGCTCCGTAATCGCTTCAGAAAACGGACGATCCTCTCGCCCCTCGACGCGGTTCCCGACGTAGTGAGAAATGATGCGCTCGATGGGATCGCGAACCATGTACACGAGCCGCACGTCCGGAACGAGATCGTGCATTCGCCGCGCGACGCCCGGAAAGAGATGCGTCTTCGTATAGTTTGGCGAACACTCTCCCCGTGCCTGCCCGCCGCTGGGAAATCGCGATTCGTACCATGCCCGTCCCTTTTCGTAGTTGCGCTCCCGGATGAAGAAATCCGTCTCCTTCTGGATGGACATTTCGATCTCAGGGTGCGCATCCAGATAGTAGTATAGGCTCGTCGTCCCGCACTTCATCGCCCCGATCACGATGAACGTAGGAAGCATAATCGACCCTCCGTCATGGTCTGCGTGACTGCGGGTGTGCAAACAGGAACCCCCGTTTCGCCTACCTGCTGAACCCAACTGACCTACTCCGACCCGCCCCTCTCCTGCTCAAGAGCGGGCATGTCTTCTTCGGCGTCTCCAAGCACTTGCCGATAGACCTCCACCAGCCGCCTGGCCATTTTCTCCCATCGGTACTTTGGCGCCGCGGCGCGGGCATTCTGAGCGTAAGTCCGGTAGAGTTCCGGGCGGCGCCGCCACCGTGCAAGCACGTCGAGCACCGCGTCGACATCGCCGGGCGGTACGACCGCGCCACACTCGTTTTCGTCGATGAAATCGCGCCACAGGGGAAAATCCGAGCAAATGATGGGCAGCCCGTAGTGCAGGTACTCGAAAAACTTCGTCGGAATCGACCCGACCACATTCGGATGAGCCTCGAGAAGCCCCAGCCCAACGTCGGCCCGGCGGTAGTGCGGCGGCATTGCGGACGGGGACACGTACGCGTCCCACCCCACTCGATTGACGACGGAGTGGAGCCGTTCCCTTTCGATCCGATCTTCCGCCGCTTTCCGCTGATCCGGGTACCGACAGATGCCAACAATGTCAAGAGAGGCGGAGCGATCGCTCTGCCGAACCGTGCTCGCCAGATCCAGAATCGTGCGCAGCCCTCGGGTGTTGGAGATGGTGCCCGTGTAGAGCAATCGGAACGGTTGGGGTGAGGAAGTTTCCTCAGCTTGCGTCGCCGTTCGGCCTCCCTCCCCAATTGGCTTGAAGTAGTTGCCAATGTAAGTGGCAGGGACCTTCTTCCCTCCGACGACAGCGCGGTAGCTCTTCTCGGCGAGCAAGACGTGATCGACCCATCGAAAGCACCACCGTTCCAACACGCGGAGCGCCCGTCCGA
>CAZTDC010000208.1:0-5968 GCA_964612165.1 uncultured Salinivenus sp. | reverse complement strand
ACGGAGGCCCTCATCCAGCAGGCCCTGGAGCGGCTCACGGAGGGGCGCACGACGCTCGCCATCGCGCACCGCCTCTCCACGATTCAGGACGCGGACGAGATCCTGGTGATGCACAAGGGCGAGATCCGCGAGCGCGGCACGCACCAGGAGCTGCTGGCGGTGGACGGCCTCTACCGGAAGCTCTACGACCTGCAGTACGCCGATCAGTCCCGACCGCTGCCGGGATCGGCGTCCGGGGACGGGGAGCCCTCCGACGGGCGGGTGCGGGCGTGATCTGGGCGTGGGAGAGTAAGAGCGTGGGGGAATGAGAGCGTGGGAGAATGGGGAAACGGGAAGCACAGGGGCGGTCATTTCGGCAGAGGGGCTCAGTTCGTCGGCTCGTTCTTGGTTGGAACTGTCCCCGTGCAGGGTCGTGAAGTTCTACCCGAACGTACCGTCTCGCTGTGCGCGTCGTCTTGGGCCCGTAGCTCAGTTGGTTAGAGCAGTCGACTCATAATCGATCGGTCGTGGGTTCGAGTCCCGCCGGGCCCACCTCTCATGTTCCGCAGGTGCCTGCTTTTCAGGCGCTTGCGGGTTTTCTTTTTTTAGGGGTTGGGCGCGCGGTATAGAAGGGAAATGGCGGAATGAGGACTCCATATCGTTCCCACGCGTGCATCCCTCCCTCGGCGAGCGAGCAACCCTCCCCAAACCCCGAGGGCCCATCCGTTCAGTTCAGCCGGTCGTCCTACACGAAGGCGCTCTGTCCCGTGATGGCACGGCCGACGATCAGCGCATTCATCTCGCGGGAGCCCTCGTAGGAGAAGACCCCTTCCGCGTCGGCGAACAGGCGGGCCACGTCGTGCTCCAGCAGGATGCCGTTGCCGCCCAGGACGCTGCGGGCCGTGGCGACGACCTCCCGCATTGTGTCGCAGGCCCAGACCTTGGCCAGGCTGGCCCGCTCGCTGCTGATCTCCCCCTCCTCGGCCTCCAGTTGGCCAAGCTGCATAACGAACGTCTGCAGCGCCGTCACCTTGCCGAGCATCGTAACGAGCTGGTCCTGCACCATCTGGAAAGAGGACGTCGGCTTCCCGAACTGCGTACGCTCGTTGCAGTAGGCAAGTGCCTTCTCGTAGGCCCCGGTGGCGAGGCCGGCCGCTTCCCAGGCCACCCCGGCCCGGCAAGGGGCAAGCTGCCGGCTGACGTCGCCGAAGTGGGAGACGCCCGGCAGCCGGTTCGCCTCCGGAACCTCGACGCTGTCGAGTTCGATGAGCACGTTTTCGACGCCGCGCTTAGCGATTTTGCCACCAAGTTGCTCGACGTGATAGCCCGGCCGCTCCTGTTCGACGAGAAATCCCTTCACGTGCCCGTCGGTCGTATCGCGCGCCCAAACCACATTGACGTCGGCGAAGGTTGCGTTCCCCGACCACTTCTTGGCACCGTCGATCACCCACGTGTCGCCGTCGCGGCGAGCAGTGGTTTCCAGACCGCGAGACGCGTCGGAGCCGTGCTCGGGCTCAGTGAGCGCCCACGAGCCGACCATGTCAAACTGCGCCAGCGGCTCGAGGAACCGTTCCTTCTGCTCGTCGGAGCCGAAGAGCGCCAGCGATCCCATACAGAGCGCCGTGTGCACTCCCCAGAACGTACAAAATGACGGATCGACGCGCGACATCTCGAAGCTGATGAGGTTCGTCCGCACCGGGTCGTCGGACGGAAACGTGTAGTCGTCGGCTCCGATGACCTCGTCAAAGAGTGCGCCGGCCCGGGGAATAAGCTCCTTCGGAAAGGTGCCCGCTTCCCAGGCCTCATTGGCAATCGGTTGCACCTCCTCCTGCATGAACGACCGGGTCGTCTCGCGTGCGTGCCGCTGCGCCTCGGTCAGGTCCTCGAAGACATCGTACACGTCCGGGTCCACCGGCGGGGCGGGCGACGGGCGCTGCGGCTTCTGGGGCGGGGCGCCGTCGGCCAAGCGACTCAGGTCCTTCTGGTCAAGATCACTCAGCGCATGTAGGAGTTCATCGACATCGGCCTTCTCGGCCAGGCGAGCGAGCGCCTCACCGTCGACATCGGTAGCGGAAAGGTCGTCCGGCATGGGTAGGAGAGGAGCGGTTGGGAATTGGCTGTGCTAATGACTGCCGAGCGAACGCACGTCGTTGAACAGCGCTCAGACAGCCCGTGATTTCAGTTTGCGGCGTGCAAATGGGTTGATTTGGTCCCAGGATCCGCTCCCTGGACGCCCGCGGTGCCGTTGATACAAGAATGTAACCGCCGTGCCCCGGTCGGCTTCCACCCGGAGAACTGGTTCATATACGGTGCGCTTCGACGCCGACCGCGACCACCTCTCATCAATTACCTGAGGCTCGTCGTTTTCGATGTGGTCGAATTGGACATGATATCCATTCGAAAGGGGACCCGGTACAGTGAGCTGTCAGCGGCATTGGGTCGCGCCGAGCGGCTGAGATTCCAGAGGGGATTGCGTTCCCGTGCGCTCCGGTCGGGGTTGCGGAAGGCAGATGACCAGCGTTGCCTTGAGAGTGGACTTGCCTCCACGCAGCACCAGGGGACTGTTTTGGGCGACGTATCGGGAACAGAAAATCAGGTGCGTTCTACAACTCCCGGAATCGAACCGGTTGGCCGACCTCTGTCCCGTCGGGCAGCGAACGCATCATCGATCGGTTCTGGGTTCGAGTTCGGCCGGCCCCACTTGCCGGCGCTTATAGGCTGCCAATTTCCGTTCGTCCCGTGCTTCATTCCCCCATGCAAACCCGCTCGCCGGTCCTGCGTCCGCGCATCTTTGCCGACGTGCCGTCGGTGACGGCGGGCGTGAGCACGCGGCATGGGGGTGTGAGCGGCCCGCCGTACGACACCCTCAACCTGGGCCGTCACGTGGGCGACGACTCGAGCTGTGTGGAGGAAAATCGCCGCCGGTTCTGCGCGGCGCTCGACACGGATCCCGCCTGGCTGGCCACCGCTGGGCAGGTGCACGGCTCCACGGTGCGCGTCATCGACGCGCCCCGGCACGAGCCGTTCTGTGATGGGCTTGTCACCACCACCGAAGGCCTCCTCCTCGCCATCGCCACGGCCGACTGCGCGGCGGTCCTCCTCGCCGACCCAGTTAACGGCGTGGCGGCGGCCTGTCACGCCGGGTGGCGGGGCGCCGTGGCCGACATCGCCGCCAAGACGGTGACGATCATGACGGACTGCGGCGCGGCGCCCGCCGACATTCGGGCGCACGTCAGCCCCTGCATCTCGCTGGAGGCCTTCGAGGTGGGGCCGGAGGTGGCGGCGCGCTTCGACGACGCCGTCGTGCACACCCGGGAAGAGTGGCCGCGCCCGCACGTCGACCTCAAGGCCGCCCTCCGCCGTCAGCTGGAGGGCGCGGGCCTGCCGGCCGACGGCATCGAAATCTCCGACCGCGGCACAGTGCAGAACACCGATGATTTCTTCTCGCACCGCGCTTCCGGCGGCACCACCGGCCGCATGTTCGGCGCTGTCGTCCTCCGCAACTGACGGCTCCGATCCAATCGAGGGCACGAGCCCACGCGGTCTGACGCGAGTGGGCACGCATGTCTCCGAGTCCCGCCTGGAGGGTTGCGGGGCCAGAAAGCGGCCCTCATGACTCTTGACTCAGAATCCGAGCACCCGGGTTCGGACGGATCGTCAACGTGACGATCCACGTGCTCCTCTCAATCACGCCCACCCGCCTTCTGTGCCTGTCGTCTCTTCCACCTACTCGCCGCCCCCCTTGCTCACGAACGGCCACGTCCAGACGCTCTGGGCGTCCGTTGCTCGTCCGCTCGATTTTGACTACGAGCGACGGGAGCGCATCGATACGCCGGACGGGGACTTCCTCGATCTCGACTGGGCCTCTGCCCGCACGACAGGGTCGAATCGAGATGTGGATCGCGCGGTCGTCCTGACGCACGGGCTGGAGGGCAGTGCCGACCGGCGCTACATGCGGGGCATGGCCCGGACGTTCGTGCGGCGGGGCTGGGATGTGTGCGCGTGGAACCTGCGGGGATGCAGCGGGGAGATCAACCGTCAGGTGGCCACCTACCACAGCGGCAAGACGGAGGATCTCGCCTGCGTGGTCGATCGGGTTCTGGAAGAGCGCTACGACGCGGTAGGGCTCGTCGGATTTAGCCTCGGCGGCAACATGACGCTCAAGTACCTCGGGGAGCAGGGCGAGGCGGTCGACGATCGCGTGCAGGGCGGCGTGGCCTTTTCCACGCCGGTCGACCTGCAAAGCTCGTCGCACCAGATTGACCGCCTCTCCAACTGGCACTATACGCAGTACTTTCTCCGCACTCTTCGAGCGAAGATTCGCGTCAAAGCGGAGCGCCATCCGGAGAGTGTGAGCGCCGACGCGCTTCGGCACGTGCGCACGCTGCGCGCCTTCGATGACGCGTACACGGCGCCGCTTAACGGTTTTCGCGACGCCGATACGTACTACCGCGAGGCCAGCAGTCGGCCTGTGCTGTCCGACATTGCGATCCCGACGCTTCTCGTCAACGCCACGAACGATCCGTTTTTGCCCGCTCCGTGCTACCCTACCGATGTTGCCGAGGAGCATCCGCACTTCACGTTCGAGGAGCCCGACAACGGCGGGCACGTGGGCTTCGTGACCTTCAATGAGGCCGGCGAATACTGGTCGGAGCGCCGCGCCGCCTCGTTCCTCGCGACTGCGTGCGAACGGTCATCTGTGCAGGAGGATGGGGCGAGGACGACCGAGACAGTTGCCCATACGTCGTAACAAGATCTCGTTTATCGAATCGGACGCCAGGACGGCCCGTAGAGCACGGGCGCAGTTTGCTCACGATCGACCGTTCCGGTATGTCCGCGCCCGTTCAGGTGGTCTGGTACAAGCGAGACCTGCGCGTCGACGACCATCGTCCCCTGGCCCAAGCGGCGGAGCGCGGCCCGACGCTCCCGTTGTACGTAGCGGAGCCCTCCATCGCGGCCGCAGACGACTACTGGCCGCGCCGCTGGACGCTGGTTCGAGAGGCCCTCATCGAGCTCCGGGCGCGCCTTGCCAAGCGGGGGCAACCGCTCGTGGTGCGATGCGGCGAGATGCCGGACGTGCTGGAGCAGCTTCGCAAGACGGTTGGTCCACTTCGTCTCTGGGCCCACGAGGAGACCGGCAACGGACGGACGTTCGAGCGAGACAAGCGCGTTCGGTCGTGGGCACAGGAGCGGGGCGTCTCGTTTACCGAGATCTCGAGTCGGGGCGTCATCCGCGGCCCGCACGACCGTGACGAATGGGCCGAGCGGTGGGAAACAGCGATGAGCCGCCCGCTTGTCAAGCCGCCGTCCGCGCTGGAACCCGTCGAGGACGTAGCGCCCGGCCCGATGCCGACGCACGCCGATCTCGGATTGGCCCCCTCCACCGCGGCTCTCCAGCAGATTGGAGAAGCGGAGGCCCACCGAACGCTCAAGTCGTTTCTGCACGAGCGAGGCCGCACGTACCGGCGAGCCATGTCGAGCCCGGATCCCGCCCAGCGCGCCTGCTCCCGGATGTCGGTCCACCTGGCCTACGGCACCATCAGCCTGCGGCGCGTGGTCTACGAACTGCGCCGGCGCCGTAAGGAGCTCAAGGGGCGCACCGATCCTGCCGCCCGCGACTGGCGAGGTGCGCTGGACAGCTTCGACAGCCGCCTCCACTGGCACAGCCACTTCACGCAGAAGCTGGAGGATGCCCCGCGCATCGAGCACAAAAGCTACATTCCGGCATTCGATGAACTTCGGGCCGACACCTGGGACTCGGCCCGGTATGAGGCCTGGCTGCACGGCCGCACCGGCTTCCCGATGGTGGACGCCTGCATGCGCTGCCTGCGGACGACCGGGTGGCTCAACTTTCGGATGCGGGCCCTGCTCTGCTCGTTTGCGGCCTACGACTGCTGGCTCGACTGGCGCCGCTTTGCCCCGACCTACGGCGGCCTCATGGCCGACTATGTGCCCGGCATTCATTACCCCCAGGTCCAGATGCAGTCGG
>CAZTDC010000207.1:0-5971 GCA_964612165.1 uncultured Salinivenus sp. | reverse complement strand
CGAAAAGAGGCGCGTCTTCGGTATAATGTCGGAAGTGGCCGCGGACGGTGTGCTCGCGGCGGTCGACCTCGCCCCCATCGCCTTTTGCCTCACGTCGCATCTCCTCTTTGAGAGGCTCAATTTCAAGGCACTTGAAGGTCTGGCCAGGATTTTTGCCAGACTTCTTTCGCTTTTCCCGAACTGCCTCCGCCTTCTCGTCCTCCCATATCTTCACGTTTGGACAGTGAGCGAAACCAAACCCCAACAGCACAGGGATGAGCCGCTGTACCAATTTAATTCGCGCCTCTTCCTTATCTCCCACACACTCGGCGAAAGTATCTCCAGGAATGGGATAAACCCTTCGCTGTGGATCGGAGACCAACTGGCCATTCTCATCACAGAAAAATACAACGATGCCCTCGTCAACCCATTTCTGCCTCCCCAGTGAGGCGTTAAAAATCGCACTGTATGTAGCATCTACCTCTGGATTTTCCAATATAAACTCTTCTTCACTCGCCGTTAGCTCACCACGGAACGCCTCCATATCATCCATGTCAAGGCGTTCGATGTCAGCACCTATTCGGTCAACGTAGGAGTCGTGTCCAACTTCCGGGTCAGATGGCCAAACATACTCGGCCCACGTGTTTGACCAAGGGGGTCGAACACACCCAAAATCCTTCCTTGTATCGGAAAAGTTCTCTCGGTTGTCGACGAAAAATTGGGCCACTGGAGTTACGTCGATACACTCAATGATCTCCCGGTAATCGTCCCAGTTGACATTGAAAAACTCCTCGCAAATCTCATCTCCGTGCCGCGTGAGCATTCGCATGGCAAACGGTTATTCTGTTGATGGAGGCTCGTAGCTATTCCAGTCCACGTCCCCGCCCTCCGAGCGCCAGTCGCAGTCCTTACAGGTGACGTAGTTGCCGTCGCCCTGTCGGATCCGCGCGCCGCACGCCGGGCACCGGTGAAGGCCGGGCCGGTACGTGTCCCTCTCTTTTCCGGTCCAGCCGCTTCGCATCCGGAACGACTTCCACCGGAGATTCCCCGCGCTGTCGCCCAGGTAGTCAATCCCGGTCAGGGGCGGAAGCTCGTGTCGTCTTTTTAGTCTTGGGTTTGGCATCGCTATGCGGGCTGCTCTTGGCGTTCGGTGGCATCGGCTCTGCTTTATGGTGATGAAGCTATCGGTCGACGTGTCCTTTCCGGAGCAGGATGGTGAACGCCTTCTCGACCTTCTCCTTCCTCGACCCCACGATCCCAAGCCGGAAGAGCGCGCCCATGATGGGCGGATCCATTCCGGTTGCGCCGGTACGGAAGAGCGTGACGATTGCCTCGGCGAGCCCGTCGGTCCGGGCAAGCTCTTTCTCCAGACGCTCCACGAAGGAAAGGCGCTCGTGAAGGCCGTAGTCCTCCTTCACGTCCGGCCCCGCGCAGGTCCCCTCAACGCTCTCGCGGGCGCCCATCTGAGTGTCCTTCCCGACCTCATAGTCGGTCATGAGGTCGTTGTACCAGTCGTCGGGCCACTCAATTGCGAAGTCACGGAGACGACGCTTAATCGAGTCGGGGGTCTCCGCCCCGGTCACGCCGGATTCTGGCTCCAACCCGTAGCCGGTCCCGTCGAGATTAGAGTAGATGGTTTCTACGTCGCGCCCTCCCGGGCCATCCAGGCGATAGATCAACAGGAAGAGCCGCTCCATCGGCGGGTCCCATCCGGCCAGTACGCGAACGGGCGTATCCTCGTCGAGGGGGCTCGTCTCCCCGCGGGCCTGGGAGTCGGGGCCGGTGTGGGTGTCGAAGCGTCGCGTGCTCATACTGAGGCAATAGGGGTTTCATTCACGGTCTCGTGAGCGTCCTTGATTTCCTCCCATCTCCAGGAGTCGCAGAAGAGGAGGTAGAGGCAAGCGATCTGGTCGGTGAGAATCCGTCGGTTTCCCCAGAGCGCGCTGTTGGTCTCGAAGGGGTGCTCGTCGGGAAAAATAGGGCTCTCATCCGAGGCGGGAGCCGAGGCTCCGTCGCTTTGCTCCTCAATGCGGTCGAGCATGGTGGAGAGGGTCGAGAAGCCGTGGCTTCCGCCAAGGATCTCGACCCGGCGATTCCACTGCTCTTTGGAGTCTTTGATCTGCGCGTCGGACCCGTCGGTCGAGCCGAGCACCTTTTCGTAGGCTTCCGCGAGGTGAAACTTGACGAACGAGTCCGGAAGGTATTCGGAAGGCATGGTGGTCTGTTTGTTGATTAGAGGTTGACGATGGGGCCGTCGCCCGGGCGACCGACACCGGGATCTCTCCCCCGTTCCTGGGCGAGCGTTGACCCGGTGTTGTGGTCGTCTTTGAGGCGCTGGCCGGTGCCAGAGTGCGGGGCGCCGCACTCCGGGCAGTTGTTGACGAGGCCGTTGTGGAGCGGAAATTCGGTATTGCAGTCGTCGCAATTTGTCGTCGGCGTGTTAGGCATAGCCTGGATAGTCGTTTGAGAGATTAAAGCGTGAACTCGGAAGCGTACCCGTCGGGCACGAAGGGATCCTCGTCCAGTGCATCGATGCAGAGCCGATTGCAACGCCGCGCGGTCTCATCGGAAAGCCAGGAAGGGCGACCCGGAAACTCCGGGATGAACCTCACGCCCTCCCCATCTGGAGAAAACCGCTCCGGGACCCTACGGATCGTCACACCTGAATTGTCGAGCGGCCCTCCGTTCACGTACTTCTCCCGGGTATCCTCCGACATCTGGCGAAACTCTGCCGTGGTGGCATGGCGGACGACGAACGACCAGAAAAGCTCTCCCGCATGAACGAGCGCGGAGTCGTATAATCGGTCCTGTCCCTTTGTGGCTAAGGGCACGTCCTCAAGTTGTGCCGGATCGGTGATCGATACTTCATGGCAGCGGTCCAGATACCGAACGCTCCAATTGAAGCCGTGCGTCGAAAGCTCCTGCCGGAGACTCTCAAGGATCCACTCCGGATCGTTGTACTTCGGTCGATCCCTGTCTTTGTTCATCGCCGAAAGCATCATGCCCTGGATCAAGTAGGCAACGTCGTAAATGGAGACATCATGCTCGACGCGAATCGTCCCCGAGACGGTCGAGGACTTCGGGGCCGTGTCTGGCTCAAGCGGAGGAGAGTCCGGGATCGAATAAGAGTCTGTAGTTGGCATGACTTTCGGCTCATTTGTGGTCAGAGAGAAAGAAGTGGCCGGGAGGGGACTCGAACCCCCAACGCCTTGCCCGTTGCCCTGTCTTACCAGGGGAGAAGCTACGGCGTCCTACCAAGTTGCGCTTTGGGATCGGTAGGCATTCGTCCATCGGGCTACGCGCTGCGAGGCACGAAAGCGCCTCGCTGTGCTCGCGCGCAAAACCGCTTCTGCCACCCGGCCTAATCGAAACGGCTACGAGCGAAGCTCTTGGTATTCTTCATCGGTGAGCTTTTTTCCCATCATCGTCTCAAGCAGTTCTTTCTTCGCCCGTTCGTAGCTCTGGCCTACCCCCTCCGGCAGCCCGTCGCCGGGCTCCCAGTTTTCGGCGGCCCAGAGGTCCCCGCCAACTTCGAGCATCCATCCTCCGCCGTCCGGTTCTCTCGTAATCGACCACCCGCCGATGCCCATCCACAAGATGCGACCGAACCCGTAATCGTCTCGGAGGCGGGGGATCTCCATCTCACGGCAGGACACAAACGGGCCGGACTCCTCGCGCCACTCGCTCCAGCGGCGCCAGTAGCCCACCGAGTCAAAGCCGTAGTACCACCGGCGGCGCCCGAGGCTGTCTCTCTTCGGCTCGCCATTGAGGGCGTCGTTTTGCTCGTAGAGACGGGCCTTCACGCCCGTCGGGGCGTAGATCGAGTAGGTCGGGGGCTCGAACGGGCCGTCCCATCCGGACTCCTTCACGACGCTAATCTCCCGGACGTGGACGAACGCCCGAACGAACTCGCTCGGGTTCTCTCGACCGAGCGCGAGGCAGACGTGGCCCGAATCGGTCGGGTAGAGCGCCCCATGCGCGTCGAGCTTATTGTGGCTTGGGGGCACGCCCCCGGCAGGAATCGCCGCTTCATTGAGAAGCTGGTACCGGTCTCGGTCGTCGGAATGGCTCATAGCTGGAAAGCTCTACGGCGGTAATCGGAAGGAGAGGCGAAGGTGTCGACAAGCTCAAACCGCACGACGGCGACCCGTTCGGAACGGTCGATGTCCCAGAAGCCGAAAAACTCCTCTAAGCTATCGGCGAACCCGCCCTCCCTTTCCAGGTCCTCCTCCGGCATCTCCCCGAGGGGCTCCAGGTAAGGACGCTCGGTCAGCTTGATTTCGGCGACTTTCTCTCCGCCCTGAATTGGAAGCTGGTCCCAAGCGTCGTGGACGCGCCGCCCCTCGTCGTACCACTGCTGCCAGCCGGTCATGTGGCGGCGCTTCCACGTCCGCCGGGTGACGGTCTTCTCTCCGGCCAAAAGCGCGCGGGTCGTGTGGGCAAACGAGATGATTGCCATCGGTCGCAACAGGTCTGGTATGAATCTCACGTCCGCGGGGCGAGCGTCACCGCATTCCGCGGCCCATCGCCATCCGGCGCTCCTGGCGCTGGATCTCGCGGCTCCGAGTTGTCGACTCCTTGCGGCGCAAAAACTCCTGGACGATCTCCTCCTCCTCTTCCCCACAGGGGGTCAGCTTCGGGACCACGTTCTCTCCTTCACACTGGTTGCAGCGCTGGTCGTAGGCGCCGGAGAAATACTGCTCGCGGAACTCCGGGCCGCGGCGGGCCATCTCCCGCTCGCTCATCCCGTGCTCGTCGATGGAGGGATTGACGTGGGAGCCCTTGCCCCGGCACGTCGGGCAGACCTTGTACTCGAAGGAGACGACCCCAAGGGTTTCCTCACCCCAGGTGATGCGGACTTTCATCTTGCCCTTGACTTTCTCCATCTCGTCGGTCAGGAACGGGCCTCTGCGTTGGTCGCTCATAGCGGTGTGGGATCTGTGTGTTAATTTAGCTCGTGCTATTGTATGTGCTTTAATTGCACCCTGTTCCAGAGAAATAAAAAAAGCCCCCGACCCGCCAGGGCCAGGGGCTCGCGCCGGAATCACGGACTTAGAACGTCAGGGGCTTAAAACGTCAGCGGGGCGGTGACCGCTTTCTTCGAGGTGATCTCATCGAGGTCCGCCCAACCGGGCTCCTCCTCGACGATCTTCCGCATCGCGGCCTTCGAGAGGTGATCCGCATGGCACGTGCGGCGCGGGTGCCACTTCACGTTCTCGCGGCGGTAGCCCTCTTTCAGCGTATCGCCTGCGTTTTCACCGAGGCGCCAGTAGACCGCCTCCAGGTATCGGCTCGCGTAGAGCCGCCCGTGACCGGCGTGAGGCACCGGCACGGTGAGGTGGACAAGCTCGTGGATGATCGTTCGCTGGCACCGTGCGGACCTCGGGAAGTTGAGGTTCCCGCTGTGACTGTTGCCCTTTGCATTTGCGCGGCGCGCGCCGTTGCCGGGCCGGAGCTTGATGCGACCCGTCGCGTAGCGGCGCTGCCACCACGCCTTCGAGATGATGTCGTACACCTCCCAGGCCACGTCCTCTATCTCGTGTAGGACGCTCCCGTCGGTCACGCGGCGCTGTGCGTCGTAGAGCTTCTGGCGCTGGGAGTCGGTTTCCTTTTTGTCACGGGTGAGCGTGTTTCCTTGCAGGAAGCGGGGCTGGTCGACCAGCCGGTGCCGGGGGTGGGAGTCGTAGCCTGCGTCCCAGCCGCGGTCGACATTTACCCACCACTTCCCGTTTCCGATGTTCTGAATGCCGTCGTTTACGATGGTTTTTCCCATTGGATTGAGGGGTTTTTCCTTGTTATTGATGCACTAATTATACGTGCTTTAATGTCAGGTGTTCCGACACCTTGTCACGTGCAATTCCGCTCTACCCGCACGTAGGACGTGCAACCCACGTGCAAACCCCTCATGGCGGGACCGCGCTACAGGCCCGCCCAAACAAAAAAAGCCCCCTCCCTGGAGGCCGGTGCAGGAAGGGAGCGATAGGCCCCGGTA
>CAZTDC010000206.1:0-5994 GCA_964612165.1 uncultured Salinivenus sp. | reverse complement strand
AAGATGATGGAGGAGTCCGACAAAACCTCGCTCGCTGGCACGCAGGATTCCTGAGAGCAAAGCCAGGTGCACATTCACCCCGGAACGGACAAGCTATCGCTGCATCCTATGGACGATTCGCTACGAATTATTCAGTACCTGTACGGAGAGGACGTCGACGACCCCGACTTTGCCCGTCGCGTGGTTGACGACAAAGAGCTCCGACGGGAATTCGACCGCCTGCAGGAAACGAAGAGCGCGCTGGATCGACGCTCTCCCCCCTCCCCCGATCCTGATGTGGTCGACCAGGTCGTAGACCAGGCCGCCGAGGCCGCCCGCGACGACGAGGGTCGTGCGCGTGCCCCCGACCGCACTGTCCGCACGCCCGACCGCAGTTGGACGCGGCGGCTCCAAAATGCGGGGGCGGCCCTGGCTCTCGTCCTCGCTCTTGGAATCGGGTGGTGGTACATGCCGGCCACCGATGCCCCCACGGAAACGGCGGCAAGCGAGTCGGCTACGCAGCAGACGAAGCCGACCACCGCCTCCTCGGAATCGGCGCAAGAGGCCGAGTCTCTGCCCGAATGGGACGATCGCGACGAAGTGGTGCGCCTTCACCAGCGCATCGAACACCTGCGAACGCAGAGCCGCTCGGGCGCGTGGGGCGGTGACCTTCAGTCTGCCAGCCAATCGAGGCCATAACTTTCCCCGCCGGACCCGAAAAACGAATAGCTCTTGACTCCAATGACTCGCCTTTCCCGCCTTGGCTGCAGTCTCCTTCTCGGGGCGCTTTTGTGGAGCACACTCGTGCCCGTGGCCCCGGCCCAGCAGACGCGCACCCTCACCATCCAAAACGGCACCATCCACGTCGACGGCCAAAAGCTCTCGGCCAACCAGGTGCCCGACGACCTGGACCTGGACGGCATCACGGCCCGGTACCAGTTCGTCGGCATCCAGCGGCCCGTCATCGAACTCAACGGCCGCCTGTTTGCCGTTGAGAACGGCCTGGACCCGGTCTCCGAAGACGAGGTCAACGCGCAGGAATCGTCCGTCATTTTGCAGGAGATCGAGGCCGGCCCGAATGCGGCTGGAGCGTCGGAGGGCGCACAAGGCCTGCGGACCCAGTCGCAATCGGCCGCTCCCCGCTCGCCGAGCCGCGCCGACGCCGCGCAGGAGCAGTATCTGAGCGAGGTCCAAAAAGCCAACCGCGAGCTCTACGAGCGACTCGTCCGCGAGCGCACGATGGAAAAACAGGCGCAGGACCTCGCCCGAGTCACTCGCATGCTGCCCGAAAACAGCGACGAGCGACAGGCAAAGGTGGACACGCTGCGAAGCCTTCTCAACAACATCTTTGACCTCAAACAGGAAAATCGGCGCCGTGAGGTCGAGCGGCTGCAGCGCGAGATCCAAGAGCTCCAGCGAAGCCTCCAGAAGCGTCGGAAAATGCGGAAGGCGATGATCAACCACCGCCTCAATCAATTGCTCGGTACGTCGCCGAGCCGGTAACGAGCGCGAGCAGTGTCGGACCCCGGACTCGTGCGGTGCTGCCCTTCGTGCGCCGAATGCAGGCCGGAGCGGAGTCGACAATCCACACGTCTTTCCCGAAACCTGAAGCTCCGCGATCGTTGGCCCGCCCGCCCCCGTCTGAGGGCCGGAGAACGCGTGTCGGAGCGGGCTCACAACCGCCGTGCGGATGCGCCGTGCGGATGGAAGCGCTTGCAGTTCGTGCGGCTCGTCATTTTCATGCAGGTATCGCTTCTGCTTTCTTACTTGCCCCCTTTTCCATGGAAACCTCCACGGCCTCCAACCAGGACGAATCGCTTGGCTTTTTCGGTCAGGTAAACCGCATGTTTGGCACCGCCGCCGAGCACACCGATCACAAGCTCGGCGTGCTGTATCAGATTCGGGCCTGCGACAACATCATTCGCTTCGAGTTTCCGATCAAGCGAGACGACGGCACCATTCAGGTGATCCGGGGGTATCGGGCCGAGCACAGCCACCACATGGAGCCGACGAAGGGCGGCATTCGCTACGCGCCGAACGTGAACGTGGACGAGGTGATGGCCCTCTCGGCGCTCATGAGCTACAAGTGCGCCATCGTGGACGTGCCGTTTGGCGGAGCAAAGGGCGGGGTATGCATCGACGCACGCAACTACTCGACGGCCGAACTGGAGCGCATCACGCGGCGTTACGCCTTTGAACTGGCCCGCAAGGACTTTATCGGCGCCGGGACGGACGTGCCCGCCCCCGACTACGGCACGGGGGAGCGCGAGATGGCCTGGATCGTGGATACCTTCACCCAGATCGGCGACGACGACCTGAACGCTCTCGCCTGCGTGACGGGCAAACCCGTGGGGCAGGGAGGCGTGCGGGGCCGCACCGAGGCCACGGGACGAGGCGTTTTCTACGGCATTCGGGAGGCCTGCAACTACAAAAAGGATATGCACCGCCTTGGCCTGGCCCCCGGCCTGGAAGACAAGGACATCGTCATTCAGGGCCTTGGCAACGTGGGCTACCACGCCGCCCAGATTCTGGAGGAGGAAGGCGGAGCCAACATCGTGGGCATCGCCGAGATTGAGGGGGCCATCTACGACGAGAGCGGCCTCCACGTGGACGACGTGGTGGCCCACCGAGAGGACACCGGCTCCATCCTCGACTATCCGGGCGCCGAGGACATCGAAACCTCGACCAAGGCCCTTGAGCTGCCGTGCGACATCCTCATCCCGGCGGCACTGGAGGGCGTCATCACCGCCGACAATGCCCCGCGCATCCAGGCCAGCATCATCGCCGAGGCCGCCAACGGTCCCGTCACCACTCAGGCCGACGACATTCTCCAGGAGCGCAACGTGCTCATCATTCCCGACGTGTACCTCAACGCGGGTGGGGTTACGGTGTCCTACTTCGAATGGCTGCGCAACCTCTCCCACGTGCGCCACGGCCGGATGAGTCGCCGCTTTGAAGAGCGCAACGCCGCCCGCATCCTCCGGGCCGTCGATGAGTTGACCGCCGAGGACTTCGACGAGGACCTGTTCGAAGAGCTCATCGAGAAGGTCGGCTTCGGAGCCGGCGAGCGTGACCTCGTGCAGTCGGGCCTCGAGGACACGATGGCCCACGCCTACGACGAAGTTCGGGCCAAGCGTGTAGAAAAGGACGTCGACATGCGAACAGCCGCCTTTATCAGCGCCATCGACAAGATCGCCAAGTCCTACGAACGCATGGGCATCTTTCCGTAGCGCCATCGGCCCGCAGCCCTCGCGGCCGTACCGTTGCCCCCCGCACGGCCCCACCGGCGTTCCTCCACCGGCGACACGGAAACGGTTCTCCCGCAACCGTCCGTGTGCTGCGCCTACCGAAACCGCCGAGCGCACCTGATGCTCGATGGACGGGGGAGGCTTGCCCTCCGTCCGCACCGCCCAAAGGACGTCGAACGAGTGCCCGGTGATCGGGTCCACGCAGACGGGAGATGCACAGACAGCGCCGTACCCGTATCCTCGGTATCGGGCTTGCAGAATCTCTGTCTTGTGCGGCCCCTGCCCAAACGTACCGGGATGGGAACCTGATCTCCGTCGGGTCACAGGAGGCCCCCACGGCCCCGCCCGAAGCTTCTGGGTTGACAGGCGTTGACCCTTTATTTATCTTACCTTCAACCTTTTTGCACATTATAACCCACCGGAGGTGTTCATCCCATGTTCAGGCTGCGTCGCTTCTTCGTTCTTACGATTGCACTGCTCCTCGCAGGTCCGTTGGGCGCCTGGGGCCAGCTTCCTGCCAACGAGCTGGAGGGAACGTGGAAGATGGTCTCGCAGGAAGTCGTCTATCCGGATTCGGTTTCGGACCGGAGCGACAACTGGGGCGCCAACTTTAAGATTCTGAATTCGACGCACTTTGCGTGGGGGCGGGAAACAGAAGACGGAGAGAAAGTGCTCGCGGGCGGCGGACGGTACGAATATTATCCGGACAAGAACCTCTATATCGAGCACATTCAGTATCACTCCGAGACGGCCTTTGCGGGACAGACGCTCGAGTTCAACATCCGGGTCGAAGGCAATACATGGTTCGTCACAGGCAACCTGGGGGACGGCGTCAAGCTCAAAGAGGTATGGAGGCGCGTGGATGCGCAGAAGGTAAAGGAGGAGCTGTATGGCTCAGATTCGACGTCGACGGCTGTCAGTTCGGGGATGGAGCCGGAACAGTGAGCCCTCCCCCTTCACTCGACGATCTCTCCCGCGCGTTCCCCGACGTCGTCGAGGCAGGAAGCAATGAGATTCTGCTTTGAGAAATCCCCGCCCGACGCCCAGTAGAGCAAGCCTTCGCGCCCGAGGATCTCCTCGGTGATCTGCGGCACCGTGACCTTGTCGTAGCGGTAGCGCCGCTGCACGACGCCACGGAGGGCCTCCATGTACTTCACCTTTTCGGTAAGGGCCCGACGCCCCTTTTCCACCACGCCCCGATGGGCACAAAGAAGGGTCCCGAAATCGTGCTCCAGCACGTCGTGAATGCTCTCGATGAGGCGGGGTGCATGTTCGTCGAAGCGCAGGTACTCTGGACGCGGGGTGATGTAGAGATCCGCCGAGAACAGGAGGCCGTGATCTTCGGCGAGGTAGCACACCATGTCGTCGGCGTGGCCGGGCGCCGGGACTGTGCGGAGGGTCGTGCCGTCGTTCAGCGAGAGCGTCTCAGGGACCGGCTCGGCCTCGATGGGACGCGGACGTCCCCAAACGATCCAGCGGTAGGTTTCCAGGGAAAACCCGTCGCGTAGCCGGTCGAGGCTCGCCTCGGGCGCGTACACCGGCACCTCGAGCAGTTCTTGCAGGCGCGCGGCGTTGCCGGCGTGGTCCTCGTGGTGGTGGGTCAAGAGCACCCGATCGATGCCGTGTTCGTCGTCCTGCCCAGTTACGAAGTGGCGCACGGCCCGCCACTGATTCGGAGGCCCCGTGTCGATAAGGGTCCGTCCGATCCGGTAACAGGCCGCCTGCAGGGCGGAGCTAAAGCCATAGCGCCCGACCCGAAGCCCTTCGACGGGTCCGTATGTGAGTCGCTCACTGCTCATGGGAACGGCCGATCAAGACGAAAACTCCGGGTTCCAAAACAACGATCTCCGAATGGACGCTGTGTTGTGTACGTGTGCAAAATATGTGCGACGCCCTCCAAATACCAGGCCAAGTTGACGGTCGTCAAGCGATCCTGCGTCGTTTTTGAGCGACGATCCTCCCCCTCTTTCAGAGATTGGACGCGTCAGGAACGGACTCGTCGGGCAACTCCGAGGTACAGTGTGGGCACCGCGTAGCTGAAAGGGGGATATCCGACACGCAATACGGGCATTTCTTCACGGTTGGCGCTACCGGCTCGGGGGCGGCGGCCGGTTCGCGCAGACGATTAATGTACCGCACGAGCAGAAAAACCGCGAACGAAACAATGGCAAAACTGATGAGACTGTTGAAGAACACCCCCAGGTTGAGGGTCACGGCTCCGGCCGAGCGGGCCGCCTCCAGCGTGGCGTAGGGGGCGGCGGGCGTTCCTTCGCGCAGCACGACGAAGAGGTTCGTGAAGTCTACATCGCCCGTGAGCAAGCCCAGGGCGGGCGTCAGCAGATCCTTCACGAGAGACTGCACGACGCTGTTAAACGCCGCGCCGATGATGATACCGACGGCCATGTCAACGACGTTGCCCCGGATCGCAAATTTTTTGTACTCCTCAAGCATAAACGTCGGAGCGACGTGACAGAGACAGTGATAGGCTTTTTGATACTTTGCATCCAACGAGCGGTCTCGACGAAGTATCCAGAACTTAGGGAATCGTTGCAATCTTGCCCGCTGCGGGAATCCGTTTCTTCCCCATTACCGGTCCGTTGAGAATTCGTCAGGACGGACGGGTAGACGCGTGAGCGGCAATAGCATCGGCGACCGTATCCACGTCGTCGGTAACCTGGAGCTCATCGGCGTAGGGCGTGTCGTCGGCCAGGGTTTGGAGCAGAGGGTAGACCGGTTTCTCCTCCGTCCAGTAGTGCTCGCCGAAGAA
>CAZTDC010000205.1:4475-5998 GCA_964612165.1 uncultured Salinivenus sp. | reverse complement strand
GGTCCACGACCCACGTCTTGTCGGAGTTCGCGTAGCAGCAGGTCGTTTCGCCTTCATTGTTCACGGTGCCCCCGGCGCGATCAATGCGCCCACGGAGCTCGTCCAGTTCCTCGGGCGACTCGGCCTGGATGCCGAGATGCTCAATGCCAACGTCCTCGTCCTTTTCGGCAATCGAGAAGTTGACGCGAGGGTCGTCGAGCATCCACTTCGCGTAGTCCGGCTTCTGGACGGTGGGCGTGCTGTCAAAGAGGGAGGCGTAGAAGCGCGTGGCCTCGTCGAGGTCCTTCACGCGCAGCATGACGTGCATTCGTTTCATGAGTATCCGGGGTTGAGTGAAAGAGAGTGTCGAGAGCAAAATCGTCTGCGTTCTCACCCCGGTAGTCGTGGACTCGGCCAAAAAGACGCACCGCTCACTCATTCTTCACGAAGACGGTCCCTCGCGCGGGTCACGTCGGTGGAACGCCACGGCCCGTCCCTCCGGACCGAAATCAACCTCGCAACACTGCTGGAGTCGTTCGCGGAGCTTCACCCGGGCCCGTTGCACGCGTGACTTGGCCCCGGAGAGGGACAGGCCAATCTCGTCGGACACCTCCTGCTGGGTGTGCCCCTCGAAGTCAGCCATCACGAGCGGACGGCGGTACATTTCCGGCAGCTCCTCCGCCATGGGGCGCAGCCAGGAGAGCACTTCCTCGTGCACGTCGTGGTCGCCGTCGTACTCCGTCAGGGTCTCCGTCGCGGAGGGCTCGTCCGTCGCCTCGGCCGGGGCCCGCCCCACAGACGTCTCGTCGGGGCCGCGCTCGCGGTCTCGGTAAAAGTCGGCGATCGTCCGTCGAGCAATCGAGAAGACCCACGCCTCCGCCCGCTCTTCGTCTCGAAGCGAGGATGCCGTCTCGTGCAGCTGCACGAGCGTGTCTTGGAGGACATCTTCGGCGTCGGGGTCGGGGACGCGGCTCGCGACGAAGCGGCGGAGACCCTCGACAAAGGGGCGCCAGACGGGCTCCCCGCTGGTCTCCGCTGACTCGGGATCGTCGGCCTGTGTACCGGATGCACTCATGAGCGTGAAGAGGTTTTTTCAGCAGGAATCGACAGGCGAAGACGGGCTCACCGTTTCGAAGAATGCATCGACGTCGTCGGCCAGTGCCACAACCGCGTCCGGATCGAGACAGTAGCAGGTGCGTCGGCCCTCAACGGTGCCCCGCACGAGACCGGCCTTTTTCAACGCCTTCAGGTGCTGGGAGACGGTCGACTGGGCGAGGGGCAGGTCGTCTACGATCTCGCCACAGACGCATTCGTCGCGCTCGGCCAGCAGCTCGACGATGGCCAGGCGGGCCGGATGGGCGAGGGCCTTAAGCCCCTGGGCGAGCCGCATTTGCGTGCCGGAAAACGAAGAATCGGTCGACATAGACAGAAATAGAACGACCTCATCATCTATCGTAAATATACGATAAGTTACAGATTTTCCAAATGCAACCCGTTCGGCGAACCTACGAATGGACTCGAATGTACTTGTGTCTATCATACCA
>CAZTDC010000205.1:0-4375 GCA_964612165.1 uncultured Salinivenus sp. | reverse complement strand
CGGCCCCATTCATTGTTTGCCCAGCGAGCTTATGCCTTCTCCCTCTGCCAGCGATGTTCGGCACTCTGCCGAAGAAGCGTACGGGTCCGTTCCGAACGTCATCGAGGCCATGATCACGCACACCAGCGTGCCGGGCGCCATGTACGTGGCTGCCGACGAGATCCTCATGGAGGGACTGCTCACCTCTGCCGAGCAGCAGGCCGTGCTCCTGGTGTTTGCCGAGCACTACGACAGTCGCTACGACGGGATCGTGCACGCCCGAATGGCCCTGGACGCGGGTCTCCCCCCCGAAACCGTCGACAAGCTGCTCGCCGGCCAGCTTCCCCGGGACGATCGCCTTCGCGCCCTCGTTGAAGCGGCCCGCCAGACGTACGACGAGCGGGGTTGGCTCGACGAGGAGGCGGTGCAGAATCTCGAAGAGCGGGGCATCAGTCGCGGGGAGCTGTACGAGATTTTTGCCCTCCACGGCATGAAGACGTTTAGCAGCTTCGTGAACCACATTGCGGACACGGACGTCGACGCCCCCCTTCAACCGACCGAGGAGCAGCTCGACAACGTCCCCGAGGAGCCGTCCACTCTGGAGATGCGCCGACTCGTCCTCGGCTGATTCTGCTCTCTTCTGTTCCCTTCAATCACCGACCTGTTTTGCCGATGCCGAACGCCGTAGATCCCGCCGACACCCAGGCCGTCCAGGAAGCCGCTCGAGATGCGCTTGGGTTTGTGCCCAACCTCGTCAGAGAGCTCAGTGAGCACAATCCGGCGGCCGCCAAGCTGTATTTGAACACGACGGGCCTCCTTGAACAGGGCCGCCTTGCCGATACGGAGCGGGAGGGGGTCTTTCTGACCGTTTCCCGCTACAACGACTGCCACTACTGCACCAGCGTTCACGGCAAGATGGCCATGTCCTCTGGCCTCTCGCGCGAGACAGTCGAAACGATCAGCAGCGGCGGGCTCCCCTCCGACCAACGCCTGCGCGTGCTCGTGCAGGCCACTCGCCTCATGCTCGACAAGCGCGGGTGGCTCGACGAGGAGGACCTGGGCACCCTGGAAAAGAAGGGTGTGACGCGCAAGGAGCTCTACGAAATCAGCGCCATCATCGGCGTCAAGACGTTCAGCAACTACGTCAACCACGTCGCCCAGACGGAGGTTGAGGCGCAGTTTCAAACGTGAGCGCCTCCGCTTCGACGGTCCCTCCCCGGCCATCACTCAGTGATGATGTCAGAGAGGCGGTTCTCCACCCTACCCCCCGATCTTCAGAGAACGCCCTCACCAGTGACGCCGTGAGCGCTACGGCGTGTCCGGGTCCGCAGAGGCAACCGTGTCTGCAGTCGGTACGGCGGGTGCCGGAGCCGCAGACGTGTCCGGCAAGGGTACGTCCTCCAGCGTCTTCTCCAACTCGTTGAACCGCTCCCCAAACTGTCCGAAGTCGCCCGCCTGGAGGGCCTTGCGGGCCTCTTGAATCAGCTCCTTGGCCCGTTCCAGCCCTTCCACTTGCTCGGGCGCGGCGGCCTGTGCAGCACCGGCCGCCTGCTCCATCTGGGCCAGGGCCTGCCGACGGGTTTCAACCACCTGCCCGCCCATCACGGAATTGAGGGACTGGCGGAGGGTACGCTTCATGGCCACCTGCTGGTCGGTGGCGGCAATCACACGCTGCATCTCCGGTATCTGAATCTCCTCCGCGACCAGGAAGATGGGCTCCACGTAGAGGAAGGATTCTTCGATGGGCACAACGATGATGTTCCCCCGAATGACGTTCGACCCGCGCTGGTCCCAGAGGGACAGCTGCTGGGAAATCTCGGTGTCCTGATCGATGCGGGACTCGATCTGATTGGGCCCCCGAATGAGGCGATCCTTCGGCAGTTCGTACACAATCACGTCCCCGTAATTCGGCGGATCGGACCGCGCGGCCATCCAGCTAATCATGTTGTCCCGCCCATCCGGCGTCATCGGCATCATCAGCATAAACTCCAGCCCCGCCGCGTCCTGGCCCGGCAGGTCCGTCAGGATGTAGTACGGCTCCATCCGCCGCTGGCGCCCTGCGTACTGCTCCTGCGGACGCGTCCAGAGGTCTTCGTTGTTATAGAAAACCTGCGGCTGGGTCTGGTGGTACCGCCGATACCGCTCGACCTGGATCTCAAAGAGATCCTGCGGGTAGCGGATGTGGTCGCGGAGCGTCTGGGGCATCTCGTCGAGCGGCTGAAACAGGTCCGGGAAGATCCGCTGGTACGTCTGCAGGATCGGATCCTCCGGCTCCGTCACGTAGAGAGACACGTCGCCGTTGTAGGCGTCGACCACGATCTTCACGGAGTTGCGAATGTACCGGATGCCCTCGTAGCCGCGCTGCTCCCGGATCGGTTCCGAATACGGAAACGAGCCGCTCGTCGTGTAGGCATCTTGGATCCAGTACTGTCGGTCATCGCCGTGGACGAGGTACGGGTCCCCGTCAAATTTGAGAAATGGAGCGACCCGCTTCACGCGCTCGTTCACCCGGTTCCAAAACTGAATCTGGCTGTCGTCCGCGATGTAGTCGGTCAGGAGAATGTTGAAGTCCCCCATGTAGTACGAGAAGAGCAGCTGCTTCCAGAAGCTGCCTACGGCCACGCCTCCCTCCCCGTCGTACCGCGTGTACACGTTGTTGCCCGACTTCGGATAGTCCAGCTCCAGGGAATCCCCGGTCACCCCGGCGGGCACGATCCGGTAGTGCGGGGTGCGCTCACCGTAGTAGATGGCCGGCTCCTCCACGTCGAGAGCCTCGTGGTCGGACTGCGGTGGGATGTCCTGAATGAGAAACTCCGGACTTCCCTCCGTTCCCTCCCGCGCCACGAGGTTGGCCACGGACCCGTAGCCGTGCGTGAATCGCACGTGGCGGTTGTCCCAGGTGTCTTCGGGGAGCTGCTGGGTCAGTTCGCGCGCGGAGACCATGACCTGGCGGTAGTCGCCGTCGAGCTCGTAGCGGTCCACGTCCACGTTGTAAAACTCGTAGTAGAGCCGAATCTCTTGCAGCTGGCGGTAGGTGTCGATCAGGAGGCGCGGGTCCCAGAGCCGCACGTTGTCGATCGTTTCTTTGTTGTCCTCGACGGCCTCCGGCGGGAGGTCGGGACGGGCCGGGTACGACCGCTCCTTAAAGTCCTCCAATCCATAGGCCTCCCGCGTCATGTCGATGTTGTGCTTCAGGTACGGACGCTCCATCTGCAGCTCGCTCGGTAGCACGGTGATCTGCGTCACGAGCGTGGGCGCAAGTACAAGCCCCCCTACGAGGACAAGAACGTACCCGAGAACCCCAAAGCCCAGCAACCGCAGGTTTTTCCGGTATAGGTTGTAGGCCACCAGTCCTGCGAGCACAAGGGTCGCGACGATCATCACCCACAGGGCCGGCAGCACGACGCTGATGTCGGTGTACCCGGCCCCAAAGACGGCCCCGCCGCCATCCTCCTGCAGCATCTCGTAGCGATCAAGATAGAACCCCCAGGTCCACCCTAGGAGCAGAAGAATGACGTTGACGCCGAGGTGACGAAGAGCCCCCCCTTTTACCTGAAACTGTCCGTTCTGCACGCCAATCTCCCCGGCGATCACGTATCCCGTCACGACGGCCAGCAGGCCCAAAAAGGCCAGTCCCACGACGGCGCTCTGCATGGCCTGCAGGAAGGGAAGCTCCAGCATGTGGTACGCCAGGTCGAGGCCGAAGATGGGATCGCTTTGCCCGTACGAAGGGGCGTACCAGTACCGCAACAGATCGTCCCACCGCCCCGAAAACCCAGTGGCGAAGAGAAGGCTGAGCAGACCGGCAATGACATAGGCGATGCGCTTGAGGCGATCACGCGTGAGCGGCTGCCCGCCCAAATCGGGGGCCTCCCCTTCCTGCGCCCATCGCGAAGCCCACAGCGGCGGAATGCGACTCAAAAGCACGCGGAAGTTGACCCCGAAAAATCCCGCCGCCACCGCAAACACGAGCAGGAACAGCATCACCTGTGTGGTCCGAATGGTCCAGAACACTTCCTCGTGGCCGAGTTCTCCAAGCCATAAATATTCGACGACGAGTTCGGGGGCAATCAGCAGAGTCGTGAGGATGACCCCGAGAATGCCCAAAAGAATTTGGAAGGTTCTCGATCGCAGCATGATCGGCGCGAGGAGTAAGTGAGTAAGCAATTGGGGGGAACGCAGCGCGACGGGACAGTTCCCAGCGTCACAAGGTCACCGCGGAAGATAGAGGTATCAAATGCAGGGGGCTTGGGCGGGGTTCGTGTTCCAAACGAATTCTCCACTATAAGTAGGGACACACCTCCGTGAAGAAGACTACGTCTGACGATCTGCCCCCTGGAGGTCATCGGGAAGCAGCGCATACAGAATGGCGTCGTCTACCCGGTCCCGAACGCGG
>CAZTDC010000204.1:0-6071 GCA_964612165.1 uncultured Salinivenus sp. | reverse complement strand
GTGGAGGCGTGGACGGCCCGCGAGCGGGCCCGCCGCCTGGCCTACGTGCGCCAGGCCGCCTCGCTGACGTTCGACTTTACGGTGGAAGAGCTGGTGCTCCTGGGCCGCGCCCCGCACCGGGGCTGGCTGCAGGCCTACCGCGCCGACGATCGCTCGCTCGTGCGGGAGGCGCTGTCAATGGTGGACTTGGAGGGGTTCGCCGACCGATCGGTGCTCTCGCTCAGCGGCGGAGAAATGCAGCGCGTCTTTCTTGCGCAGGCCCTCGTGCAGGAGGCCGACCTGCTCTTGCTCGACGAACCGACCTCCCACCTCGACGTGCACTACCAGTTTGCGTTCATGGATCAGGTGCAGGCCCTCGTGGACGGGGGGCGCACCGTTCTCGCGGTCTTTCACGACCTAGAGCTGGCGGCTCGCTACGCCGAGCGGCTGCTGGTGCTGCAAGGGGGCCAACTCGTGTCGCGGGGCCGCCCGGCGTCGGTACTCACGCCGGACTGCATCGCCGAGGTCTTTGGCATGCAGGCCAAGACGGAGCGCCGGGACGACGGCACGCTCCGCATCGAGTACATTGAGCCGGTGGCAGGGGACAAGCAGGAGAATCCGGCTGGCGCCGAGGCGGCGGTTTCCTCGTCCCGGTCGGCGTAGCTCTCCGAAACGAGCCGCCAGGGGACCCGTGCTATAGCGACGCGTTTATATCCGTCTTCCTCACTCTTTGATCAGCCTGTCATGAGCAAACGCATCTACACCCGCACCGGCGACGATGGAACGACGTCTCTTTTCGGGGGAGAGCGGGTGAAAAAGGGCAACCCGCGGATCGATGCCTACGGCACGGTCGACGAGGCCAATTCTGTGGTGGGCCTGGCGCGGGCGCACCTGGAGGGAGAACCGGGGGCCGAGCGCCTCGATCCCGTCCTCGGTGACGTGCAGGAAGAGCTCTTTATCGTGGGAGCCGACCTTGCGACGCCCGTCGACGCAAAACCGATGGTTCCGCGCATCAAGGACCGCCACGTGGAGCGAGTAGAAGAGCGCATCGATGACTTCGACGCCGACCTCAAGCCCCTCAAGAAGTTCATCCTGCCCGGGGGAGCACCGGCCGGCGCCACGCTCCACTCGGCCCGCACCGTGTGCCGACGTGCGGAGCGGCTGGCCGTACAGGCCGGTTCCGCAACGCCCATCAACGACGAGGCCGTCGTGTATCTGAATCGCCTTTCCGATCTGTTCTTTGTGTTAGCACGGTGGGCCAACAAGCAGGCGGGCGTTCGAGAGGACACCTGGACGCCGAAATCCGAGTCCGAGGGCTCCTCCGACGAGTCCACCGATTCATCCCCATGAACTGACGAACCCCTTCCGGACTGATGGATAATAAGGAAGCGGATCGCGCGTCCCAGCCGCATGGATCGCTCGGCTGAACTGTTTCTCATTTTCTGGTAGGAACCCACGGTATGATTCACGTCTGGTGTGCTCGTGCTTTCGGCGGTCTTTTGAATAGAGGGGTGTTCACGGTAGGGATCGTGCTCGTTTTAACGGGAGGAGTATGCGTAACCGCCCATGCCCAGAAGATTGCCCCCGGAAACGGAAAGCAGGTGCAAGAGCAACCGGTGTCGTACGAGCCTGATTACGAAGACTGGAGAGATTGCGGGCTTCGCAAGGGAGATGTGAATGCCTTCGTGAGTCATTTGCCGTCCCGGCCGCAGAAAAAAACAAGGCAGACGACAATCAACGTCAATTACGGATCCGACTTCCCGGACGAGGCCATTGAGGCGTACGAACGAGCGGTGGACATCTGGGAAACGCATATTGACTCAGACATCGAGATCCGAATCGATGCAGACCGCATTCCGGACCCGGGACCGGGGACACTCGGAGGGACGATTCCGATCCAGTTTTGGGTGTTGGAGCCGGAGGGAGGGGGAGAGGCCTTTATTGCCGGCGATGCGCTTGCGGATGTGCTCGTCGGGGAAGATCTCGCACCGGACTCGGCCGACATCCAAACGGACTTTAATTTTGATCGAGATGACTGGCACTTTGGGGAGGGAGAGGCGCCGTCAGAGAAGATCGACTTCACGACGGTTGCGCTTCACGAAATTGCACACGGCCTGCATTACCTCAGTCTCTGCCGGCACGACGACGGACAGTGCAATTTCGAGCTTTCCGATGGCCGTATGGCGGCGGGCATATTTTCCGAGTTTCTTCGGGAACGTCAGTCAGACGGATCCTTGACCGCAATCACCGATCAAAATGAGTATTCGACCTCCGAGTCGATTCGAGAGGTGCTCACGAGTGATCGCCTTGTTTTCGACGGAGGAGGGGCGAATACCCTGGCAGCCAAGAGTACTGGACCAGTTCCACCGAAGATTTTTGCTCCCCCCGGCTACCAGCCAGGATCAAGCATTTCCCATCTTGATGAGGCTACCTACTCCTTCGAAAGCGTGAATGCACTGATGACCCCTCGAGTCGCACCGGCTGAGACCAACCGCTTGCCGGGACCCATCGTGTGCGGGCAGCTCTTCGACGTGGGGTGGCCGATGGGGGATGGGTGTTTTTCTGAGTTTCCAGGGGTATTTGCCTTGCGGGAAGTGGAGACGGATGCAAGTCAGAACCAGATTACGCTCGACTGGCGGGTGCAAGACACTGCACAGGTTGAGAAGTATGTAGTCGAGAAGAAGTACTTCAATGGGCAGTTCAGAGAAGAAACCGTCGTCGACACAGCTGAGGCCCCGCCCATTACAATTGGTCCACTCGGCCTGGGACAGTTCGCGTTTCGAGTCCGGTGGGTTCGTGCAGATGGGTCCGAGCAGGTAACGTTGCGGCAGGTGACCAAGACGGTGTCTCTTCAAGACGGCCAGGTAGAGGTCGTTTCGAAGGATGAGCAAGGCCGGGCGACCGTGGATGCCTCCTGGGCGGTTCCAACCGAATCTCGCAATTTCCGCTACATGCTTGAACGGCGAAGAGGATCGGGAGGCGCGTTCTCGGCGGTTGTGACCGAAGACCGTCCTGAGTTCAGCATTGCACGACAGACGCCCGGAAAATATGAGTACCGGGTTCGATCGGTCGATTCGGAGGGAAATGAGCTTTTTAGTTCGGTCGAACCTGTAGAGGTCGACTTCCAGGGGGACGTGTTCTTTTTGGGGCCGTTTCCCAATCCCGTGCAGGACCGGGCTGCTGTCGAAATCACGGCGCGAAATGAGCAGACGGTATCTGTAAGTGTTTACAATTCGCTTGGAGAACGGATGTATCGAGAAGAACGAGAGCTCCAATCGAGGAGCCCCGTTCGAGTGTCGTTGAATAGTCGTCAATGGGCAAGCGGGGTGTATTTTCTCCGCGTGAAAGGAGCAGAATTCACGAAGACGCGGAAAATGGTTGTGGTGCAATAGGAGGTTTGTACTACTCCACGACGTTTCTTGTGACCAGAGGATTTGGTTTATTGGCTGTGGATTGTGGATCTTGGCGATTCCTGACCAGCTCTCGTCGGTGTGAGATAGGAGAGAAGACGCTCGCCTTTGACTTTGTCTATTCATGCGCCTTGCTTAATGAGACATAGCACTTCTTTGCCAACGTCACCGCTTACGTATGCGACTCGGCCCCTTCTTTGTTGCTGGCGTGTTCTTCTTTTTGCTTGGGGGGGGAGGCCCTGCTGTTGGGTCACCCGCTCCCGGAGAAGCGACGCCTGAGAAGACCGAGGCGGTAGCGCATTTTGGCATCTCGACCGAGAAGTACGAGGTCGAGTTTCACCGCGTATCCCGCTATCAAACCTTTGTAGACCTGCTTGAGCCGTACGGCGTTTCCTTGAGGACGGCGGTGCAGCTCGCCCGGGCAGTTCGGTCGGAGTATGACGTGCGTGAGGTAAAGGCCGGGCAGCCCTACCGGGTGTACGTGAATCCGTGGCTGCAGGAGGCGCAGTACCTGATCTACAAGATCGATCCGGTGCGGTACGTGGTGTTCGACGTGCAGAATCCGTCGCAAAGCCGCCTCCGCCGACGGGCGGTTGAACGACAGTGGACCGTGGTGCAGGGGACGATTGAAAGCTCCCTGTACGAGACCCTTACGGCCAATGACGTGCACCCCACCCTCGCCCTTCGTCTCTCGGAAGTCTTTGCCTGGCAAATCGACTTCTTTCGCATTCGAGAGGGCGATGCGTTTCGGGTGCTCTACGAAAAGCGTATCGTGGGCGACCAGGCCGTCAAGCCCGGAAAAATTATCGCGGCGTCCTTCAACCACCAGAGTAAGCGGTTTTTTGGCTTCCGGTTCGATGACGGTTCGGCCGCGCGCTACTACAACCGGGAGGGGCAGAGCCTGCGACGCAAGCTGCTGAAGGCGCCGCTGCGCTACACGCGCATCAGTTCCGGGTACACGCACAGCCGTCATCATCCTGTTCTCAACCGCGACATGCCGCATCGGGGGACTGATTATGCGGCTCCTCGAGGCACCCCCGTTCACAGCGTCGGAGGGGGCCGGGTCGTAAAGGCAGGCTACTTTGGGGTGAATGGGAATTACGTCAAGATTCGCCACAATGGCACCTACACGAGCGGCTATCTGCACCTCGTCGACATCGCCGACGGGGTGACGCCTGGAAGCCGGGTGAGTCAGGGCGAGACGATTGGATATGTGGGAAGCACAGGCCGATCGACCGGGCCGCACCTCGATTACCGGCTCTGGAAGCGCGGGCAGGCCGTGGATCCCTACGAGCTTGAGTTGCCCCCGTCGCGTCCGGTGAGTCCGCAACATCGAGCCACGTTTGAACAGCTCGTGGAAGATCGGATGGAGCGCCTGTTTCCGCTTCGGACCTTTACAAAATCAGTGGCCGGTCTCTCGTAACTAGAGAAAGAAAGTCTGGGGAGAATGGAGAGTGGGGGGCTCTCGCCGGGCATACCGTGATAAAGGCCTTGGATTGGGACAGGCTGGCCAGAATGGTCTCCTGGTAGGCAATTCCGCTTTTTCCGAGGCTCTCTTTGCGGACACCCTACTCGAGTGCACCGTGGCGAATTTGCGTACACACCGGACCGTGCTTCATCATGTCATTTTCGTTGCAGAGCGGTTCGTTTGATGGGGAGGGGCCGGCGCTGCTGGTACACGGTGGGGCCTGGGACATTCCCGACGACGTACTCGATGCCCATCGAGACGGCCTCCGGGCGGCGGTTCGGCAAGGGCGAGAGCAGCTTCGTCGGGGGGCGGCGGCCGTGGACGTGGTCACGAGCGCCGTGGCGGTGCTGGAGGCGCACGGCGCGTTTGATGCGGGCCGCGGGGCCATGCTCAATCAGGAGGGGGAGGCCGAGCTCGACGCCGGGGTGATGGACGGGGCCACGCTGGCGTACGGGGCCGTTCTGGCCACCAAGCGATTGGCGCAGCCCGTTCGCGTGGCGCGCCGCCTCCTCGACGCGGGCGAGGGCCGGGTGCGCATGCTGGCGGGCACAGGGGCCGAGCGGTTTGCCGAGGCGGAGGGGATGGAACGGGTCGAGAACAGTCGTCTCATCTGCAACCGCGAACGTCAACGCTACGAGCAGATCCGGAGTCAGGTGGACCGCGATCATCCGAGCGTGTCGTTTTTGCCGGGGGCGCCCGACGAGGCCACCGAGATGGACACGAATGGAACGGACACGGTCGGGTGCGTCGCCCGGGACGTTGAGGGTCGGCTTGCAGCGGCTACGTCGACGGGGGGCACGCCGTTCAAGCCGCCGGGCCGTGTGGGCGATTCGCCGTTGCCCGGCTCGGGGTTCTACGCGACGGAGACGGGCGCGGCTGGGGCGACGGGATGGGGCGAGGCCATCTCCGCCGTCGTCCTGTCGAGCCGAGCCGTCCTCGACCTCGATGCGGATACGCATCCGGAGACGGTGGTGCGGCGGCGACTTGCCCACATGCATGAGTCGGTTGCGAATCCCGACGGCGACGGGGCCACCGGCGGCCTTCTGCTTATGACGGCCGATGGCCGGGCGGCGTGGGCCTACACGACCCCGCGCATGGCGCGAGGCGGGTGGAGGGAGGGCAAGGATCCCTGGGTGGACGTGTGAGTCTGATCCGTTCTACCAGGCTACGTTGAGTCCAAGGGAGAACGAGCGGGCGGGGCCTGGCTCGTAGTA
>CAZTDC010000203.1:0-6087 GCA_964612165.1 uncultured Salinivenus sp. | reverse complement strand
GGGTCCATGTTGAACTCCAGGTTGAACTTTGTGAGCTCGGTGACAATCCGCTCGTCGGTGTTGCGCTCGAGCACCTCTTCGATGATGGGTGCGGGCTCACCCCGCTCGTCCACCATAAAGAGCTCCTGCTCGGCCCCGATGCGACGGACGCCGGTCTCAAACATGTCCTCATGGAGCATCAACTCCATTGCCCGCACGTCCTGAATCAAGTGATTGGTAAATTCCCGCAGAACGGCCGGATCTGCGTCCCGATGTACGTTGTGCTCACCCATGAACGTGATGCGCTCACTTTGAGAAGAAAACTGGCAATGTCCAGAGCCTTCCTCCTATCCGCCTGGAAGGTCGTGTCGAAGAAAGTAGAGAGACAAACGTCAAATTACCAAATTCCTGTAAAGCCGCTGAGCTGATTGTGAAAAAGTGGGCGAAAAGGGTTCCCAAACTGCTCAGGACCGAACGTCGTCCCAGACAGAGTTCGGGGGCAGAAACCTCCTCTTTGAAGCCCCCGTTCAGAAGAGTTGCGTTCGCAACTGTTTCCTCCTTTCGCAGACGGGTTGACGATCCAATATGGCGCTTCTTCCCTCCGCCCGCCGCGCAAGCGCTGTGCTTATCTTCACCCTGCTCCTGGGCGGCCTTGGGGGATGGCCGGTTGCCAGCGCGGCCCAGCAGTTCCGGGCCGACACTACGGACATCACAAGTCTGCGTGCCCGAAAGCTCTTCATAAAGGGCATGACCCAGTCGTACCTGGAGGATTACGACGAAGCAGTCTCGTACTTCGAGAAGGCCCTGGACCTTTCTCCAGAGGAGCCATCCATCCTGGCGGCGCTCGCAGAGGCAGAAGCCGCCCGCGATAACATGACCTCAGCACTCTACTACACCCGACAGGCCCGGGACCGCGCCGCCAGCAACCCCTATTATCACCGACAGCTCGCCGACCTGCTTCGGGAGGCCGATCGCCCACAGGAAGCGGTTGACACATACCGGTCTCTGCTCGATCAATTTCCCGAGAATCGGCAGGCCCGGCTCGCCCTTGCCCGGCTCCAAGCGGAACTGGAGCAGCCGGAAAAGGCGCTGCGTACGTACGAAACCCTCGTCGACTCCTCGGAGCGTCCGCGAAAGGCTCAAATCTACCGAGAGATGCTTGACCTGTACCGAGCGGTCGGGGACGCAGATGGCCAGGAACGTGTGCTCAAAACGCTTCTCGAGCTGGAGGGAGCAGTGCCTCGCTATCGGCAACTGCTCGGTCAGTTGTATCTTGAGCAGAAGCGGTACGAGGACGCCCTCCCCCATTTTGAATCCCTACTTCGTAACACCCCAAACTCACCTCAGCTGCTGAGCCAGCTGAAGATGCTTTACGACCGAACCGGTCAACCGGAAAAGGCGGAAGCACTGTGGAAGAAATTCAAGGCCAAGGACGCGTCGCCCGACCAACTGGTGACCCGCGCACGCTCGATCTACGAGGAGGCCCGGAAGTCTGATGCCCCCCTCGACACGACCACGGTCACGACTGCCATCCAGCTGTTGACGGACGTCCTCAATACGGACTCCACGCACGGGGGCGCCCTGAACCTTCTCGGCTCCATCTACTACGACACGGGGAACTACGCCCTTGCGGCCCGACTCCTCGACCGGGCGACGGACGAAAATCCCCGATCCCCTGCTCGTTGGGAACAGGCTGCGACCGCACACCTCAAGGCCGATGCCCCCAAGCGTGCTCTTCGCGTGGCCGAGGAGGGCCTCCTCCTCTTCCCCGGCCGACCGGTCCTTCTTCGGACCCTCGCCTTTGCCCACCTGCAACTGGGCGAGAATGATGCGGCGCTAACCCGGTTCCAGAAGGGCCTCGACCAGCTTGATGAGAGCGCCACTTCCGAACAGGAACGAGCAGCCTTCCAGGCAGGACGTGGACTCGCTCACGACCGGCTCGGGAATCAGCAGCAGGCTGACGACGCCTATGAGACAGCCCTCGAATTGGATTCGAAGCAGCCAAAAGCGCTACGATACTACGCGCGGAGCCTCGCCGAGCGAGAGACGCAGTTGGACCGAGCCCTGACCCTCGCCCGGCGCGCCGTTGAGTTGACCCCCTCCGACCCCAGCGCCCTGGCCACGCTCGGATGGGTTCAGTTTCAACGCGGTGCGGTGTCGAAGGCCAAGTCGACCTACGAACGGGCCCTCGCGACCGGGGACGCCTCCGCCGCCGTTTATGAGGAAGTCGGGGATCTCTACCGAAGCCTGGGCAACGACACCCGTGCCAAGCAGTACTGGAAGGAAGCCCTCGATCGAGCCCCCAATCCCGATTCGCTCCAGAAAAAGCTCGACGCTCTTCCTAAGAGCTAACTTCCATCCCCGCGATTCGCACGACCACTCCTGCCCCTGAAACGCTGCAATCCTCTTCCTCCTTCACTCCTGAAAAACCCTCTTTACGACGGCAAACGCTCAACGCCGAACCCACAGCCTTGAACCCTCAACATCCAACCCTCAACCCAAAAGCCCCATCGTGCTCCTTCGTCCGTCGCGCCCGTTTGCCCTCAGGCTCCTCCTCGCAGCGGCCTTGTCCATCGGCCTCCTCGGCTGTAGCGGCTCATCGAACACCACGGCGCCCGGTACCATGCCGAGTGCCTTCCCGAACCACTCGGCCGACCAGATCCGAACGGCCATCCAGCAGCCCACCGACTCCCTGCGTACCTTCGCCGCCGACGCCCGTGTGAAGGCCCGCACCCCCGAGCAGAATCGCTCTTTCAACGCCGACGTCCGCCAGCAACGGGCCGACTCCCTGTTTATGCGCTTCAGCCTCTTCGGCATGGAGGGCGGTCGCATGCTGCTGACGCCTGACAGCGCCTTCTTCTACAACACCCGAAACGAGACGCTGCGGGCGGGTGCCCTCGAAGAGGCACGCCGCCTGCTGCCCGTCCCCGTCGGTTCGAATCAGGTGTTCGCCAATATGCTCGGCCTCGTCGCTCCGGACGCCAATACGGCGTGGACGGTTGAGGCCGACAGCACCCAATATCACCTCACCGACCCAAGCGGACGCCGCCACTGGACCGTGGATCCGAGGCGCTGGCGCGCCGTTCGCTACACTGAGGAGACCGCGGACGGCACCGTGATTGAGGAGCGCCAGTTTTCGAACTTCCAGACGGTGGAGGGCGTGGTCATGCCCCACAAGGTGGTGTTTAAGCGACCGGCCGATGACCTGATGGCCCGTATCGAGTACAAGACGATCCGTCTCAATCCGTCTGGTCTCTCGTTTGACCTTGAGGCCCCGAGAAATCTGCCCCGACAATCCTTCGGTGAACGATAGGCGGTCGTTTCATTCTGGATCGGCTTCCTGCACGCGTGCAACTGCCTCTTCCACCGAGTTGAGCCAAAAGCACGTTCGACGGGCACTCGCCGGAGGTCGATCTACCTTGCAGTCGATGTGTACCGCTTGCTGCTCGAACGCCGTCCGTAAATAGTATTGCCCCCTCTTCGAATGGGACTCGGCCTCATGCCTCTCCCGTGGTCTACCCATTTTCAGAAACGGCTCGTGCCTCTGGCGGGGCCTCTCGCGGAGATCGTCATCACAGCACTTCTCTGTACTCAGGTCACTTATGCTCAACAGGGGCTTCAGGCCCGACGAGCATCGACGGAGGAACGCCTCCAAAATCTGAAGGAGCAGATCGAACGCGACCAGAACCGCCTCAAAAAAACAGCTGAGGCCGAGAAAGCATCAAAAGAGAAACTGAAAACCCTGGAACGGGAAATTGCACTCCGAGAAGAACTGGTAGGCACTTACCAGCAGCGACTTCGACAGCTCGAACGAGAGCAATCAGCCCTACGCGACACCCTTTCGACCCTGCAGAGCCAGCTTAAAGAGCTACAGCGTGAGTATCAGGCCCGGGTCAAACATGCGTACAAGTACAACCGGATCCCCGACCTGGCCCTGATCCTTGCGTCCCGCTCCATCAACCAGATGCTGGTCCGGATTCGCTATCTTCAGCGATTCGCCCAGCAGCGCCGCCGTCAGCGGTCCGACGTGAAGCAGGCCGCCGAGGTGGTGCGAGAGTCGCGAAAGCAGCTGAAACAGAAACAAGCGGAGACGAAAGAGCTCCTGGCCGAGGCAAAAACGGAACGCGAAAACTTGCGAGCCCTGAAGGACGACCGCGAGCAGGTGGTCCAAAAGCTTCGCAATCGTCGTTCGGAGCTCAAACAGGAGATTGAGGAAAAGCAATCCCAGGCCCAGCAGCTCGAGCGCCAGATCCGTGACATCGTGGCTAAAATGGAGCGCCGGAAGGAGCAGAAGCCGGAAGCCGAACAGGCGGAGCAGGCTGCCCTCTCCGCGAATCTCTCCTCGTCATTCGAGCAGAGCAAAGGGCAGCTTCCCTGGCCGGCGAAGGGAGCCATCACAGAAGGGTTCGGGAACCAGAAGGACCCGGTCCACGGCACGACCACCTACCATCCCGGCATTCTTATCGCGACAAATCCTCAGGAAGAGGTTCAGGTTGTGTTTGATGGGACCGTGAGCGGCATCGACTTCGTTCCCGGCTACGGCACCTACCTTGTGGTCCAGCACGGCGAGTACCTGTCGGTGTATAGCAATTTTTCGGAGCTGTACGTGTCGGAGGGAGACAACGTGCAAGCCGGCCAAACCCTGGGGCTCTCCGGCACCGAAGAAGAGCCCCGGGGCGCTGGGGTCTTCTTCGCCGTCTTCGACCGCTCCGAGAGCACGTCGGCGGTGGACCCCACCGCATGGCTGTCGGCCCGATAGACGGGGCGGATTCACGAAAACCTTTTGCCCGTGCCTAGCGGACGTTTGGGGTTGACGGACGTCGGGGCGTATCTTTGAAGTGAGTCTTACCATTCTCGCACGCAACCCTTCCTCCTTCTCATGGCTACCCACTACGACTGCGTCATCGTTGGCAGCGGGCCCGGCGGCTACGAAACGGCCGTACGCGCCTCTCAGCTCGACATGGATACCGCTATCGTTGAGAAGAACAAGCTCGGCGGTGTTTGTCTCAACGTCGGCTGCATTCCCACGAAGGCGCTGCTGAAGAGTGCCGAAGTGATGGCCGAGTCGAGCCATCTCTCCGACTTCGGACTCGAACTGGACGGCACGGTTTCGGCCAACTTTCCGAAGGTAATTGAACGGAGTCGCGGAGCCGCCAATCAGATGAATCAGGGCGTCCAGTTCCTGATGAAAAAGAACGACATCGACGTCCTTTACGGGCACGGGAGGCTCAGCGACGCAGGGACTGTGGAGATCGAGCCCTCAGTCAATATGGACGGGGACGAAATCGGCGAAGAGCAGACTGTAACCGCCGACCACATCATCTTAGCTACGGGCGCGCGCCCGAACGAGCTCCCCTTCCTCCCTATCGACGGCGAGCACGTGCTCGATTACGAGGACGCCATGCTCCAGACCGAGCAGCCCGACTCGATGGTCATCGTGGGGGCCGGTGCCATCGGCGTCGAGTTCGCCTACTTCTACCACCACATGGGCACGGACATTACGATTATTGAAGTCGAGGACCGCATGGTGCCCAATGAGGACAAGGACGTCTCGAAAGAGCTGGAGAAAGCCTACAACAAAGAGGGCATCGAGGTGATGACGGGCGCCAACGTGCAGGGCGTTGACACGGACGCGGAGCCCCTTCAGGTGGAGGTCGAAACCGACGACGGCACCGAGCACATTGAGTGCGATCAGGTTCTCTCTGCCGTCGGCGTCGTAGGGAACGTCGAGGGCATCGGTCTAGAGGAGGTCGGTGTTGAGACGGACGGCAACGACATCGTCGTAGACGACTTTTACCGTACCAACGTGGACGGGGTGTACGCCATCGGTGACGTGACGGGCGCCCCCTGGCTCGCCCACAAGGCCAGTCACGAGGGGATTCTCTGCGTCGAGAAGATCGCGGGCCACGACGTGCGGCCGATTGACCAGAAGGACATTCCCGCCTGCACGTACTGCCAGCCGCAGATCGCGTCCGTCGGCCACACCGAAGAGGAAGCCAAAGAGGAGGGATACGACGTGATGGTCGGCAAATTCCCATTCAAGGCGAACGGCAAGGCCGCCGCCCTAGGGCACCAGCAGGGCTTCGTCAAGACCATCTACGACGAGAA
>CAZTDC010000202.1:0-6091 GCA_964612165.1 uncultured Salinivenus sp. | reverse complement strand
CGCTTCCGAAGAAGAAGCGGCTCGAAAAGGCCAGCGAGACGCTCGATCTCTTCGCCCCGCTCGCCCACCGATTTGGGCTCTTTAGCGTTAAGAGCAAGCTGGAGGATTTATCCTTCAAGATCCTGGACCCGGACGCCTACAATCACATTGTCGATCGGCTTGAGGAGATGGCTGAACAGCGGGAGGCGTACATCGCCGAGTTCATCGAGCCGCTGGAGGAGCATCTCGAAGAGGAGGGCTACGAGTTCGACGTCTACGGGCGGGTCAAGAACGTGTACTCCATTCATCGCAAGATGAAACGGAAGAGCAAGCCGATCGACGAGATCTACGACATCTTTGCGATTCGGATCGTCTTGCAGAGTGGCGGGAAGAAGGGAAAAGAGGATTGCTGGCGGGTCTACTCCCTGGTCACGGACCTGTACAAGCCGTTGCCCGAACGCTTCCGTGACTTCATCTCCGTGCCGAAGTCGAACGGTTATCAAAGTCTCCACACGACCGTTTTTGGACCGAAGGGGCGCCGCGTGGAGGTGCAAATCCGAACCCAGGAGATGCACGAGGTGGCCGAGCGGGGCGTGGCCGCACACTGGAAATACAAGGAGGGGACCAAGAACGTTGACGAGGAGATGGAGCAGTTTCTCGAGTGGGTACGAGACCTCCTCGACAACCCGGAGCCCGACGAGGCCACCGAGTTTGTCAAGGAGTTTCGCCTCAATCTGTACGACGAGGAGATTTACGTCTTCACCCCGCAGGGGGACCTCATGACCCTCCCGCAGGGGGCCACTCCTGTTGACTTTGCGTTCAAGGTTCACACGGAGGTGGGGATGCAGTGCATCGGGGCCAAGGTAAACGGCAAGATGGTGCCGCTTTCGCACGAGCTCACGAGCGGAGATCAGGTCGAGATTATTACCTCAAAGAAGCAACAGCCGAATCCGGACTGGATCAACTTCGTGGTGACTCACAAGGCCCGGAGCCGGATTCGGCAGTGGACCAATGAGGAGCGGCGAAAAGCCGCCGATCTCGGGCGCGAGATTTGGGAAAAGGAGAAGGACCAGGCAAACATCGAGATCAGCGATCAGGACCTCCAGGGGGTTGCCCACGAGCTCAAATTTCCGGATCTGCAGCAGCTTTTCTACGAAATTGGGAAGGGATTGTACGACCCACAAGAACTGGTCGATTACATCAAGGGGAAAGCCGAAGATGGCGAGTCCGATGAGCAGGAGAAGGACGACCAAGAATTGAAAGAGCGGTTCGAAAACTTTCTCGACTCAGCCCAGTCGAGCGACAAACAGTCCCTCGTCATTAACGGCGAGATTCAGGAGGACTTGGCCGTCAATTACGCCTCCTGTTGCAACCCGATTCCTGGAGATGAGGTCTTTGGCTTTGTCAGCAAGACAGGGACAATCAATATTCACCGTTCGAACTGCCGCAACGCGTCGGACCTGCTCGTCAATCATGGCGATCGCATTCTGGATGTGGACTGGAGCCACCAGAAAGACGTGCAGTTTGTAGCGGCTCTCCGCCTAATGGGAGAAGATCGGGTGGGGATGGTCAATGACATCACGACCGTTATTTCGAAGAACCTCAAGACCAACATTCGGTCGTTGACGATTGACACAGAGGACGGCATTTTCTCCGGAACCATCATGCTTCACGTCTCGGATCTGGAGCACCTCCAGCGCCTGATGGAACGCCTCAAGCGCATCGACGGGATCCACGGCGTGTATCGGTTTGAGGAGTAGACAGCCACATTCTCTTTTCCAACGAGCTAACGAGTCCGTATCATGTCTGAACGCACGGAGACGATGACGAAGAAGGATGTCGCGCGTCGCGTGGCCGAGAAAATGGATGAGCCCCTCTACAAGGCCAAGCCCTGGGTGCGGGCTGTTCTCATGGCGGTGGGCGACCTGCTGATTGAGGCGGATCCGGAACGGCGGGTGGAGCTCCGTGACTTCGGGGTCTTTGAGGTAAAAAAGACGAAGGCGAAGCCGTCGGCCCGCAACCCGCAGACGAATGAGACGGTGTTCGTTCCAAGTCGCCGGAAGACGCACTTCAAGCCCGGCAAGCGCATCCGGGAGGTGCTGAAGACGCCCCTCCGCGAGCTCGGGTATTCAGTGCCGGAGGGAAGTGCGGACGCGCCCAATGAAGACGACGAATAGCCTGCTCTCGCTCATGAACCGGTCGGAATCGGGGTCCGTGCTGGACGGGCCGTCGCGAGTAGTGGGGGTCGACGTGGGAACGAAGCGTGTCGGGATCGCAGTTGCGGATCCCCTTCAGCTCTTCGCGAAGCCGCTCGGTACCTTCCCGCCGGAGGAGGCGATCGAGAGATTACAGGGAGTTTCAGAGGAGAAGGGCATCGAGACGGTGGTCGTGGGCTGGCCGCTGACGGAGACGGGGGAGGAGGGGGAGGCCGTCGAGATGGTGAAGGAGTACGTGGAACGCATTGAGCGTGCGCTGACCTCCGTAGAGGTTGTTCGACGCGACGAACGATTTACTTCAGAAATTGCTAAGGACCTGTTGAAACAAGCTGGGGTGTCGCAGCCGGGCCGGTACGATAAGGGGCGCGTGGATGCGGCTGCGGCCGCCGTCATTCTTCAGGACTATCTCAACGTCCAGAACAGATAGCAGGCCCAGTTGTCCTGATCGTTATTGCGCTCGCCGTTCCTCTTCGTCCAGAATGCGGTGCGCGATGGTGCGCGCGAGGTCCGGCGCGTTGCCCCACGCTCGGTTGTTGGCAATGACGTTGAGCGTCGCGTTTTCAGCCTGGGCCCGGTATGCGAGGGCCGTCGCATCGAGCACCATGTCATGGGCCTGCTCCGTTTCACTTAGTTCCGGGACAGGGGCGTCGAAGGGATACGCTGTAGCGTAGGCGTCGGCGTACTTCACGTTGCGCGGCGTGAGGAGGCGAGTGACGACTTGATCGTTGGCGGCCGTAAAGCGCTCGCCGCACATCGACCACTGCTCGCGAATGGCGGGAAGCCAGGTCCAGTGGCTGAAGACGTACCCGAGGCCCCGCTCGTCCAGCCAGTCGAAGTACGCGTCGGAGAGCAGGTGCTCCGAGCGGAGCTCAACGTGGAACTGGGCGTCCTCGGGGAGCGCTGAGAAGAAGGCATCGAGTTGCTCGACATTGGCGTCCGGACTTGGACTCTCAGACACGCGTTGATACTCCTGCTGGAAGATAATGCCCTCGAGCCGGTCCCCCATCATCTCCAGAGCCGGTTCGTGGAAGGTACTTACGTACTCCTCGGCGTCAAGAAAGTCGGGATTGTCGACGAACGATCCCCCTCGACGCAGCGTGCGGGCAAAAAACTTTTGGGGGGCCTTGATGAGAAACGAGGCGTCGTCCGGGGCGTGGTCGAGGTACTTCGAGAGCACAAAGTAGTTGGAGGACGGGTCGTCCTCCTCCAGCAGCGGGCGGTAAAATGTGAAGTCGAGCTCCAGGACCTCGAAATGCTGGAAGTAGGCATGGACCGACTCAATGGGAACCTGGCGCTCTTCAAATTTCTCGCCCTTGAGGGTCCGCTTGCGGGTGGAGATGCGGTCGGCGTAGGGGTCCTCGGGATAAATCTGACCGACCCAGCCGGCGTACCGGTCGCTGGCGGTCCCGAAGCGAACATGCGGGTGTAGGTTGCGGAAGGCATACCGGTCCGCTGCGTTGCGACGGGCATCGAGGGAGCGGGTCGTAGGAGCGTCGGGCATGGTAGGAGTCGACTAGCAGTAGCGCTGTAGGAGGAACCGTTTACAGGTCGTCGGCCGAAGGGGGCGGTTCGTCCATGACAGCTCGGAGTTTTTCGTAGGTCGTGGACAGGTCTTCTGGCAGTACCCGCGTCTCGCCGGTCGACGTCATGAAGTTGGTGTCGCCCTTCCAACGCGGCACGACGTGGGCGTGGAGGTGCTCCGGGATGCCGGCCCCGGCCGCCGCTCCGAGGTTCATGCCGACGTTGAAGCCTTCGGGGGACAAGGCGTCCCGAAGCCAGCGGATGCAGCGGTCGATGGCCCCGGCAAGCGCCTGCTGCTCCGTAGGGGAGAGGGCCGTGTATTCCTCTACCTCGCGGTAGGGGACGACGAGCAGGTGGCCGTTGTTGTACGGGTAGCGGTTCATGATGATGAACACGTGCTCCCCCCGCCACAGGATCAGATTCTCCGCGTCGTTCTCTTCGTTAAGGAGCTGCGTGAAAAGGGAAGCGCCGTCCTCCGGCACGCGCTCAGCGGCTTTGGAGACGTACTCCGAGCGCCAGGGACTCCACATTCGATCCATCGAGGGAGAGGGTTGGTGAATCGGGATTGTGCATCCCGTGAATGGGGACCTGTAAACTCTGCGGAGCGGGGACGGTTCAACAGCCTCAGTTTCGCTATCCGGGCGCTCTGCAAACAACAGCGACCAGTCAATGACGCACGGCAACGTCTACGCGGACCTCCACATGCACACAACCTGCTCGGACGGCTGCTATTCGCCGACGGTGCTCGTGGAGCGAGCCGCGGAGCGGGGCATCCAGGTCCTTTCTGTGACCGATCACGACACCGTGGAAGGCCTCGAACCGGCGGCAACGGCGGCGCGAGCGTGCGGGGTTCACTTCGTTTCCGGCATCGAGTTGAGTGTGACGCTGGAGGGCGAAGAGATTCATTTGCTGGCCTACGATTTCGATCCGGGCCACGAGAAATTGGAGCAGCACCTCCGGGTGATGCAGGACGCGCGTCGCGACCGGGCCCGGACGATGGTTGACCGCTTACGTGAGCGCGGCGTCGAGATCATGGACGATCGTTTGCGGGAGGAAATTGCGTCGACCCACGCCGTGGGACGGCCCCACGTTGCGGCGGCTCTGGTTCGGGCGGAGCAGGTGGCCACCGATCGGGAAGCCTTCGAGCGCTATCTTGGGCGCGGAAAACCAGCGTACGTCGCCAAGCCGGCGTTTGCGGCGTCCGACGCGCTCAACCTTGTGCACGAGGCCGGTGGGATCGGTGTCCTCGCACATCCTGGACACTGGACCTCAAGCACGCAGGTTCGCCGGCTTGTAGAAGCGGGGCTTGATGGCCTCGAAACGATTCATCCCTCTCACGATGCGTCGCTGCGGGGCTACTACGAGCGACTGGCGCGCGGCTATGACCTGGCTATGACCGGCGGCTCCGACTATCACGGGCGCACGGAAGACGAGGAGAGTCACCTTGGCAGCGTGGGAATGAAGCAGTCGGACTGGGAACGATTCCAGGCTGCTCGCGCGTAACAGCGAATCGATTTTGGTTCTATTCCCCGCATACGTCCAAGTCGATGCCCACCCACATCGAAGGAGATCTCGTCGCCGACGATCACCGGTTCGCCATTGTCGTGAGCCGGTTCAATGAGTTCGTGACAGAGTCGATGCTCGACGGAGCGCTGGAGACTCTTGATCGGCACGGCGTCGACCTTGACACCGTGACCGTTGTGCACGTGCCCGGTTCCCTGGAAATTCCCGTCGCGGCCAAAAAGTGCGCCCGCTCCGGAGACTACGACGCCGTCATCTGTGTTGGGGCGGTGATTCGGGGGGCCACAGACCACTTCGATTACGTGTGCTCGGGGGTGTCGAGCGGCACGATGCAGACGGCCCTGGATACGGAGGTGCCTGTCATTTTCGGCGTCATCACGACCGACACCATCGAGCAGGCCATCGAGCGGGCAGGCACGAAGGCGGGCAATAAAGGGAGCGACGCGGCGGCGGCTGCGATCGAGATGGCAAACCTAATGCAACAACTCTGAGGCCGAGCGCTGTTGCTGACTCTTGCGTGAGTGCGTTCGATTCGGCGAGTTGTCTTCCGCGTCCATTCAGCGAGTGAGTCGTTTCCAGGGTCCACGGAAAGTTCACGCTCAAAGTCGGGAGCGAGCCTTGCAATCATGAAACGTATCGGCTTGAATTTTCGTCTCACCGGGTGGGTATCACACTAGTCATGGTGGACGTAGCTCAGTTGGTTAGAGCGCCAGGTTGTGGTCCTGGAGGCCGTGGGTTCAAATCCCACCGTTCACCCCGCTTGATTCCTCGAAACGGTTCTCCATTTTCAATTGGGGATCGTGCCGCGTTCGTCTAGCCTGGTCTAGGACGCCGGCTTTTCACGCCGGTAACAC